>NZ_JAATOS010000143.1:0-8933 GCF_011806505.1 Salipiger sp. HF18
TGAGCGCGATGCCGGTGTCTTCTGCCGCCGCGAAGATCCGCGCCGACATCTCGGCGGGGTCCGCATAGGCGCGGCCGTCGCAGTCATGGTGGAGGTAGTGGAACTCGCCCACGCGGGTGTAGCCGGCCTCGAGCATCTCGACCTGGGCCATTGCGGCCATGGCCTCGGCACCGTCGGGATCGAGCCGCAGGGCGAAGCGGTACATCATCTCGCGCCAGGTCCAGAAGCTGTCGCGCCCCGGCCCGCGTGCTTCGGTCAGGCCGGCGAAGCCGCGCTGGAAGGCGTGGCTGTGCAGGTTCGAGGCGCCGGGGAGCAGCAGGTCGACCTGATCCGCCTCTGCGTCCTGCCCCCTGCCCAGCGCGACGATTCGCCCGGCCCCGACGGTGACGAGCACGTCCTCGGCCCATCCCCCGGGCAGGAGCGCCCGCTTCGCTGCAAGTTTCATGGTCCCTCCGGGGTCGCGAGATTGGCGGCAAGAATGGGGCTTCCGCCGTTTTCGTAAAATATGTATATACTTGTTTTACGGATGAGGAAAGAGAACGTGATGCGAAAACTCTGGATCAATGCGCGGGTGGTGACCGGCGCGGCGGGCGTGACGCCCGGGGCGCTGGAGGTGCTGACCGAGGGCGACCGGATCGTCGCCGTTGGCGCGACGCTCGACCGCGCGGGCGCAGAGCTGGTGGATTGCGGCGGCGCGCTGATGACGCCCGCGCTGATCGACTGCCACACGCATCTGGTCTACGGCGGCGATCGCGCGCGCGAGTTCGAGCTGAGGCTCGAGGGCGCAAGCTACGAGCAGATCGCGCGCGAGGGCGGTGGCATCGCCTCGACCATGGCGGCCACCCGGGCGCTCTCCGTCGACGAACTGGTCGCGAGCGCCCTGCCCCGGCTCGACCACCTGCTGGCCGAGGGCGTCGGCACGGTCGAGATCAAGTCGGGCTACGGGCTCGAGATCGAGGCCGAGCTCAACATGCTCCGCGCCGCGCGCCGGCTGGCCGGGATCCGCCCGGTGCGCGTGGTGACGAGCTGGCTCGCCGCCCACGCCCTGCCCCCCGCCTATGCCGGACGCGCCGCCGACTACATCCGCGAGGTGGCCATCGCCGGGCTCGACATGGCCCACGCCGAAGGGCTGGTGGATGCGGTCGACGGCTTCTGCGAGGGCATCGCCTTTTCGCCCGACGAGCTCGAACCGCTCTTTGCCCATGCCGCCAGGCTCGGGCTTCCGGTCAAGCTTCACGCCGAGCAGCTCACCCGGTCGGGCGGCGTGCAGATGGCCGCGCGGCACGGGGCGCTGTCGGCGGATCACGTGGAATATGCCGTTGCCGAGGACGCCGTGGCGATGGCCGCGGCGGGCACCGTCGCGGTGCTGCTGCCAGGTGCCTTCTACACCCTGCGCGAGACGCAGCTGCCGCCCGTCGGGGCCTTCCGCGAGCACGGCGTCCGGATGGCGCTCGCCACCGACTGCAACCCCGGCACCTCGCCCGTGACCTCGCTGCTGCTCACCATGAACATGGGCGCGACGCTGTTTCGCCTGACGGTGCCCGAATGCCTCGACGGCGTCACCGGCGTAGCCGCCGCGGCCCTCGGGCTGGGCGCCGAGACCGGGCGCATCGCGCCGGGCCTCTCGGCGGATTTCGCGCTGTGGGAGGCCGAGAGCGTCGCGCTGCTCGTCAACCGCATTGGTTTCAACCCGCTGAAATGGCGTGTCTTCAAGGGAGAGATCGTATGATCACCCTCACCCCCGGCAGCGTCACGCTGCCCGTTCTCGCACAAATCTACCGGGAAGGCGCGCCGGCGCGGCTCGATCCGCAGGCCATGCCCGGCATCGAGGCGGCCTGCGCCCGCGTGGCCGAGGTCGCCGCGGGCAGCGAGGCAGTCTACGGCATCAACACCGGCTTCGGAAAGCTCGCCTCGATCCGCATCGCGCCGGGCGACGTGGCAACGCTGCAGCGCAACCTGATCCTGTCGCATTGCTGCGGCGTCGGCGATCCGCTGGCGCCCGAAATCGTGCGGCTGATCATGACGCTGAAGCTCATGTCGCTGGGCCGGGGTGCCTCGGGCGTGCGGCCCGAGCTGGTGGCGCTGCTGGAGGCGATGCTGGACAGGGGCGTGATGCCGGTGATCCCCGAGAAGGGCTCGGTCGGCGCCTCGGGCGACCTCGCGCCGCTGGCCCACATGGCCGCGGTGATGATCGGCGAGGGCGAGGCATGGGTGGGCGACGACCGCCTGCCCGGGGCCGAGGCGCTGGCCCGCGTCGGGCTCGCGCCCATCGCGCTGGTCGCCAAGGAGGGACTGGCGCTGATCAACGGCACGCAGGTCTCGACCGCGCTGGCGCTGGCCGGGCTGTTCCGGGCCGAGCGGGCATTGCAGGCAAGCATCGTCACCGGCGCGCTGTCGACCGACGCCGCCATGGGCTCGACCGCGCCCTTCGCCGACGAGATCCACACCCTGCGCGGCCATCGTGGCCAGATCGACGTCGCCGCCAGCCTGCGCGGGCTGCTCGAGGGCAGCCAGATCCGCGACAGCCACCGCGATGGCGACGAGCGCGTGCAGGACCCCTATTGCATCCGCTGCCACCCGCAGGTGGGCGGCGCCTGCCTCGACCTGCTGCGGCAGGCAGCCGTGACGCTCGAGATCGAGGCCAACGCCGCCACCGACAACCCGCTGGTGCTGTCGGACGGGCGCATCGTTTCGGGCGGCAACTTCCACGCCGAGCCGGTGGCCTTTGCCGCCGACCAGATCGCGCTGGCGGTGGCCGAGATCGGCGCCATCGCCCAGCGCCGCATCGCGCTGCTGGTGGACCCGGCGCTCAATTACGGCCTGCCGGGGTTCCTGACGCCGAAGCCCGGGCTGAACTCGGGGCTGATGATCGCCGAGGTCACCACCGCGGCGCTGATGAGCGAGAACAAGCAACTCTCGCACCCGGCCTCGGTGGATTCGACCCCGACCTCCGCCAATCAGGAGGACCATGTGAGCATGGCCTGCCACGGTGCCCGTCGCCTGCTGCCGATGACGCAGAACCTGTTCTGGATCATCGGGGTCGAGGCGATGACCGGCGCGCAGGGCATCGCGCTGCGCGGGCCGCTCCGCACCTCGCCCGCGTTGCAGGGCGTCATCGACACGCTGCGCGCCCGCGTGCCCGAGCTCGGCCCCGACCGCTACCTCGCCCCCGACATGGAGGCCGCCGGCGCGCTGGTGGCCGAGGGCGCGCTGACCGCCACGCTCACCCTGCCGGAGATCTCCCGATGACCCCCGTCACCGTCACGCGGGGCGACAGCCCGCTTGTGCTCGCCTTCCCGCACACCGGGACCTACGTGCCCGAGGACATCTGCGCCCGGCTCAACGACGAGGGGCGGCTGTTGCGCGACACCGACTGGCATATCAATGCGCTCTACCGCGACCTCGTGCCCGGGGTGACTGCGGTGCAGGCCAACGCCCACCGCTACGTGATCGACGCCAACCGCGACCCGACCGGGGCCTCGCTCTACCCCGGCCAGACCACCACCGGGCTGGTCCCCGTGACCACCTTCGACAACGCCCCCATCTGGAAGGACGGCCACGGCCCGACCGAGGCCGATATCGCCGACCGACTCGCCGCGTAGCACGTGCCCTACCACGCCGCGCTCAAGGCCGTGCTGCAGCGGGTGAAGGCGATCCACGGCGTGGCGATCCTCTACGACTGCCACTCGATCCGTTCGGTGATCCCGTGGCTCTTCGACGGCGCGCTCCCCGATCTCAACATCGGCACCGACATGGGTAGCACCTGTGCCGCCGCCGTCGAGCTCGCGGTGCTCGACCGCTGCGCCGCCTCGGGGCGGAGCCACGTGCTCAACGGCCGGTTCCGCGGCGGCTGGACGACCCGGCACTACGGCCGCCCCGCCGAGGGGCTGCACGCCATCCAGATGGAGCTCGCGCAGGCGAGCCATCTCGGCTCCGAGGAACCGCCCTTCACGCTCGACCCGGACAAGGCCCACGCCCTGCGCGCGCTTCTCAAACCCATCCTGCAAGACCTGATCGACGTCGCCCCGACCCTTGCCTGAGCCGACGCCCGCCCTAAAGGACATCGCCATGAACAGCCCCCATCACAACCTTCGCGACATCTTCCCGCCGACCGGCCCCGAGCTGAACGCCAAGAGCTGGCTCACCGAAGCACCGCTGCGGATGCTGATGAACAACCTGCACCCGGACGTGGCCGAGAACCCGCACGAGCTGGTGGTCTACGGCGGCATCGGCCGCGCCGCCCGCACATGGGAGGATTTCGACTGCATCATCGAGAGCCTCAAGGATCTCGAGGCGGACGAGACGCTGGTCGTTCAGTCCGGCAAGCCCATCGCCATCGTGCGCACGCACGCCGACGCGCCGCGCGTGCTGATCGCCAACTCGAACCTCGTGCCCAACTGGGCCACGTGGGAACATTTCAACGAGCTCGATCGCAAGGGCCTGATGATGTACGGCCAGATGACCGCAGGCAGCTGGATCTACATCGGCGCGCAGGGCATCGTCCAGGGCACCTACGAGACCTTCGCCGAAGCCGGCCGCCAGCACTATGCCGGCGATCTTACCGGCAAGTGGATCCTGACCGGCGGTCTCGGCGGCATGGGCGGCGCACAGCCGCTCGCCGCGGTCATGGCGGGCGCCTGCTGTCTCGCCGTCGAATGCGACGAGACCCGCGCCGATTTCCGCATCCGCACCCGCTATTGCGACGAGAAGACCCATGACCTCGACGAGGCACTGGCGATGATCGACCGCTGGACCAAGGCGGGCGAGGCCAAGTCCGTGGCGCTCATCGGCAATGCCGCCGAGATCTTCCCCGAGCTGCTGAAGCGCATGCGGGACGGTGGCCCGCGCCCGGACATCGTGACCGACCAGACCTCGGCACACGACCCGTTCCACGGCTACCTGCCCAAGGGCTGGTCCGTGGCCGAGTGGCGCGAGAAGCAGGAAAGCGCGCCGGAGGAGGTGAACCGCGCCGCGCGGGCCTCGATGAAGGACCACGTGGCCGCGATGGTCGGCTTCTGGGAGGCAGGCGTGCCGGTGCTCGACTACGGCAACAACATCCGCCAGATGGCCAAGGAGGAAGGGCTCGAGACCGCCTTCGCCTTCCCGGGCTTCGTGCCCGCCTACATCCGCCCGCTGTTCTGCAAGGGTGTGGGTCCGTTCCGCTGGGCGGCGCTCTCGGGCGATCCGGAAGACATCTACAAGACCGACCAGGCGATGAAGGAGCTGTTCCCCGAGAACGAGCACCTGCACCGCTGGCTCGACATGGCGCGCGAGCGCATCGCCTTCCAGGGTCTGCCCGCGCGGATCTGCTGGATCGGGCTGGGCGACCGTCACCGGGCCGGGCTGAAGTTCAACGAGATGGTGGCGAGCGGCGAGCTGAAGGCACCGGTGGTGATCGGCCGCGACCACCTCGACTCGGGGTCGGTGGCCTCGCCCAACCGCGAGACCGAAGCGATGCGCGACGGCTCGGACGCCGTGTCGGACTGGCCGCTGCTGAACGCGCTGGTAAACACGGCGTCGGGTGCGACCTGGGTGTCGCTGCACCACGGCGGCGGTGTCGGCATGGGCTTTTCGCAGCATGCAGGCGTGGTGATCTGCGCCGATGGCACGCCGGAGGCCGCGAAGCGTCTCGAGCGGGTGCTGTGGAACGACCCGGCCTCGGGCGTCTGGCGCCACGCGGATGCGGGCTACCCCGAGGCCATCGACTGCGCCCGCGCCCACGGGCTGCGGCTGCCGCGCATCCTCGGCTGAGCCTCCGCCTTTCAAGGAAAGGCGCCGCCCGGTGATGGGCGGCGCGATCTGAAGCGGCAGCTGGTCAGGCGTCGGCCAAGACACCGCACTCTATGGTGTCGAACTTCAGAATGGTGCCGAACTTCAGACGCTGGTGAGGGCCAGCGCGATCCGGAGTGCCGAAGGTCAGGCCCAGCCAAAGTCCGGCGCGATCCGGAGTGCCGGTGGTCAGGCGCTGGTGAAGGCCGGCTGCGACCACGGCGCGGGGGTGGGCGCGGTCTCTTCGAACCGTACCACCTCGACGAGGCAACTCTGCGCCACCGCGCCCTGCGACAGGCCCGAGGTACCCCGGTCGGCGGTCAGCGCGTTCGGGTTCCCCGCGATCTCGAGCCCGTCGACCTCGTGGTACCAGCTGCCGGTCGCCATCCGCACCGTGCCCGCCATGATCCGCGCATCCGGCATGGCGGCGGCAAGGCTGCGGCCACGGTCGTTGTGCACCATCACCACGTCGCCCTCGGCAAGCCCACGCGCCTCGGCGTCGGCGGGGTTCATCCAGAGCGGCTCGCGCCCGTCGAGCTTCGTCGCCATACTGGTGGCGCCGTGGTCGAGCTGACTGTGCAGCTTGCCCTTGGGCTGGTCCGAGAGCATGTGCAGCGGCCAGCGCTGCGCCTCGGGGGCGCCCAGCCATTCGCGCGGGGCGAACCACATCGGATGGCCGCCGCAATCGGGCAGCCCCATGGCGGCGATGGTGTCAGAGAAGATCTCGATCCGGCCCGAGGGCGTCTCGAGCGGATGCGCCTCGGGATCGCGGCGGAAGTCCTCGAGCATCACCGTACCGTCGCCCGACGGCAGCTCGATCAGCCCCAGCTCGCGGAAGACGTCGAACTCGGGCAGGTCCACGCCCTCGCCGCCCATACGCTGGCGGCTCTCGTCGTAGAGCCGGCGCAGCCAGCCCTCGGCGTCGAGCCCCTCGGTAAAGCGTTGCGCCACGCCGAGCCGCTCGGACAGCGCCGAGAAGATGGCGTAGTCGTCCCGCGCCTCGGCCAGCGGCTCGGAGGCCCGGCTCATCCACACGATGTGCTCCTCGAGCGTGCCGTAGCCGATGTCCTCGCGCTCGAGCGCAGTGGTCGCGGGCAGCACGATGTCGGCGTGCCGGGCCGTGGCGGTCCAGTACTGCTCGTTGACCACGATGGTCTCGGGCTTGGCCCAGGCGCGGCGCAGGCGGGTCAGGTCCTGGTGGTGGTGGAACGGGTTGCCGCCGGCCCAGTAGACCAGCCGGATGTCGGCATAGGTCCGGGTCGTGCCGTCATAGGTGTACTGGCCGCCGGGGGTCAGCAGCATGTCGGCGATGCGGGCGACGGGGATGAAATCCGAGACCTCGTTGATGCCCTGCGACAGCGTCGGCCCGGGCAGGCGCCGGCCCCGGCTGCCGAGCAGGTTCTCGGCGCCGTAGCCGATGCCGAGCCCGCCGCCGGGCAGGCCGATCTGACCGAGCATCGCGGCCAGCGTCACCAGCATCCAGCAGGGCTGCTCGCCATGGTCGGCGCGCTGCAGCGACCACGACATGTTCACCGTGGTGCGATGCGACGCCATGCGGCGCGCGAGATCGCGGATCGTCTCGGCAGGGGCGCCGGTGATTTCGGCCGCCCAGTCCGGCGTCTTCGGGCACGCGTCGCTTTCGCCGCGCAGGTAGGCCTCGAACTGCGGAAAGCCGACGCAATGGCTGGCGAGGAACGCCCGGTCCAGCAGCTCCTCTTCGGCCAGAACGTAGGCCAGCGCCAGCATGAAGGCGGTGTCGGTGTTGGGGCGGACGGGGATCCACGTCGCCTCGGTCTCGGGCGCGAGATTGTCTGCCACCGGGCCGATGTTGACAAACTCGGTGCCGCTCTCGCGCATGACGCCAAGCGCCCGCGGCAGGTGGTGTCGCCGCACGCCGCCCGCCGAGATCTGGGCGTTCTTGTCCGGCACGCCGCCGAAGGTGACGAAGAGCTCGCACTCCTCGGCGAGGGTCTGCCAGTCGGTGTGGCACTCCATCAGCCGGTGCATGTTCATCAGCACGTGCGGCAGGATCACCGTCGCCGCGCCGAGGCTGTAGCTGTTGCGGTGGGCGACGTAGCCGCCGGCGGCGTTGAGGAAGCGGTGAACCTGGCTCTGCGCGTGGTGGAAGCGCCCGGCGCTCGACCAGCCGTAGGAGCCGCCGAAGATGGCGCCGTTGCCATGGGCCTGCCGGACCCGGTCGATCTCGGCCGCGACCAGGTCGAGCGCCTGGTGCCATTCGACCTCGACGAACCGCTCCTGCCCGCGTTTCTCGGGGGCGGCGCCGGGGCCGTGGCGGAGCCAGCTCTCGCGCACGGCGGGGCGGCGGACGCGGGCGGACTGCACCTCGGGCGTCAGCTGGTCGAGCCCGATGGCGTTCGGACAGGGATCGTCGGCGAGGGCGTGCAGGGTCACTCCGCCCGCGTCCTCCCGGACCTCGCGAACGCCCCAGTGGGCAGAGGTGTAGCGGGTGGCGGGCGGGGCATCTTTGGGCATGGTCTTCTCCTGCGGCGGAACGCGGACGAACGTACCACCGGCAGGCCCGGCCACAAGGCCGGCATTGTATCAACACACGGAGGCAGGGTGTCGGCGGCCCGCGATCGGGCCGCCGGTGAAGGGGGGGTCAGAGCGCCGGTTTGCCCGGGGCGCGCAGGGTGCCGGGACGGGGCGCGATGCGAGCCACCAGCTCGGCGGCCTTCGCGGCCTCGGCGGCCCGGTCGCGGCGGCGCTCGGCGATCATGGCGGCGCCCAGCATCACCACCAGCCCGACCGGCAGCACCAGCCACGCGACGATGGCGGGGTTGGGCGCGGCGACCAGCAGCACCTGCATCGCGAGCGACACCAGCGTGCCGGTTGCGAAGACCAGCAGCCCGTGCCGGCCCAGCAGGCGCAGCGGCGAGGCGATCTCGTGGCCGCAGAGTCTGCGGATGGCGGGGATCGCCGAGAGCACGTAGGCCAGCGCCAGCGCGTGGAGCATCCGCGGCACCGCCACGAAGGTCTTGTCATGAGACACCACGTGGAACGGCGCACCGGCCTTGCCGAGCAGCGACATCTGGTGGTTCAGCACCTCGCCCAACCCCGGAAGGTAGCGCCATGCCAGCACCAGCACGAGGAAGCCCGCCGACAGCGCGAACAGCCACGGCTGCCGCGGGATGAACCGGTCGCCG
>NZ_JAATOS010000144.1:0-8923 GCF_011806505.1 Salipiger sp. HF18
CGACGGGCACGCCCAGCGCGCGGCGCAGCTCGCCGATGCGCAGGTAGTCGGGGCGGAAGTCATGGCCCCACTGGCTGACGCAATGCGCCTCATCCACCGCGATGAGCCCGACACCGGCCTCGGCCAGCATCCGCTGCGCCCCGCCCGAGGCGAGCCGCTCCGGTGCGAGGTAGAGCAGCTTGAGCGAGCCCTGCGAGAGCATGTCCCAGACGGCGTCGGTCTCTTCCTGCGTGTTGCCCGAGGTCAGGGCGCCCGCGGCAACCCCCGCCTCGCGCAGCCCGCGCACCTGGTCCCGCATCAGCGCGATGAGCGGCGAGATCACCACGGTCACGCCGCCGCGCATCAGCGCCGGAAGCTGGTAACAGAGCGACTTGCCGCCGCCGGTGGGCATGATGGCCAGCACGTTCTCGCCACGCGCGACGGCGTCGACGATCTCGCCCTGACCCGGGCGGAAGGCATCGAAGCCGAAAACGTCTTTCAGCAGCGCCTCTCCAGGCGCGTTGTCGCGGGGCATGGACGTGGACCTGCCGAATTTTAACTAGATCTGCTCTAGTCCGTACAGTCTCATACTAAGATTTGATGAACAAGTGCGGGGCACGCGGAAATATCGGGCTTTGCGCAAGGTCCGGCGCATTCGATCCGGCGCGGTCTGCTAGCATGCCCCCGGCAACTGCACCGCGATGAGGAGAGCTCACGTGCCCAGATACCTGATTTCCTTCGACGATGGCGCGATGGACCACATCCCGCCCGAGGATCTGCCCGCGGCCGGCGAGGCCGCGCGCCAGGTGGCCCGCGATGCCAGGGCGGAAGGAGCCTGGATCTTCGGCGGCGGCCTTTTGCGTCAGTAGGCGGCGATCGTGGGCACCGACGGGTCGGTCACGCACGGCCCCCAGCCCGAGACCAAGGCCGTGCTCGGCGGCTTCTCGATTCTCGAACTGGCCACGCGGGACGAGGCGCTGCACTGGGCGGGCCGCTTCGCCGCGGCCTGCCGCTGCGCACAGGACGTGCGCGAGATCATGTACGACCCGGAATTCTGACGGCGCGGGCCGCAGGGCCCCGCCAATAGAGGATCAGCCGAAGAAGATCGTCGGCAGGATGTAGTCGCGCAGCGAGATGATGATGATGAACACCGCCAGCGGCGCAAGATCCAGCGGACGCGTGTCCGGCAGGATGTTGCGGATCGGTCGGTAGATCGGCTCGAGCAGGCGGTTCAGCCCTTCCCAGATCTGGCCGACGATGGGCTGGCGCAGGTTCAGGATATTGAAATTGATCAGCCAGCTCATGATGATGTGGACGATCATGATGAAGAAGATCACGTCTAGGATCAGCTTCAGCGGTCCGTAGATTGCCATCATGTGCCGGTATTCCCTTCCTATAACCGCGCCTACAGGTAGGCATCTCCGGCCGCCTGCACAAGAGTGCCGTGAGGTCGTGGTTGACGCCGCGGTGCGGCGCGTCACTGTCGGGCGCAAAAAGGAGGCCGCATGTATCCCTTCATCCGCATGGCCAAGGAGATCTGGAAGTACCGCAACGCGCCGAAGCTCGGGCTGGGAGAGATCCATGTCTCGCACCACCGTTGCTGGCCGTGGGACATTGACCTCTGGAAGGAGCTCAACAACGGCCGCACCCTGACGCTCTACGATCTCGGGCGGATCCCGCTGGCGCAGCGTTCGGGGCTGATTCCGCTCTTGCGGCGCGAGCGCTGGGGCCTGACCATGGCGGGCGCCTGCGTGCGTTACCGGCGGCGGATCCGGACCTTCGAGCGGGTCGAGATGCGCTCGCGGCTGATCGGCTGGGATCACCGCTTCATGTATCTCGAGCAGACCATGTGGAAGGAGAACGGCGACTGCGCCAACCACGCGGTGTACCGCGGCGCCATCACCGACCGAAACGGGATCGTGCCGACAGAGCGGGTGATGACCGGGCTGGGCTATGACGCGGTCTCGCCCGAGCTGCCCGAATGGGTGACGCTCTGGCTACAGGCCGAGGACGCCCGGCCCTGGCCGCCGCAGATGTGACCCCCCGACCGCGGCGCGCTTTTGCGCTTGCCCCAACGTCGCCCCGTCTGTTCTATCGCGCCCGACAGAGGGGGACCGCATGGTCAGGCAGACGACAACCGAGCGCATGGCAGATCAGGCGAAGACGGCGGGCATCGGGCACCCTGCCACGCCCCGGCGGGTCTGGGGCTGGATGTTCATGGACTGGGCGCAGCAGCCCTACGCGACGCTGGGCCTCACCTTCATCTTCAGCCCCTATTTCGCCGCGGTCGCCGCGGAATGGTACCTCGGCTCGGGCCTGACCGAGGCGTCGGCCAAGGCCCATGCGCAGGGGCTCTGGTCGTCGGCGCAAACGGTCTCGGGGCTGTTCATCGCCTTCACGGCGCCGCTGCTCGGGGCCTGGGCCGACGCCTCGGGGCGCAAGATGCCGTGGTTCTGGGGCTTCTCGGCCATCGCCACGCTCTGCGCCGCGGCGCTCTGGTTCCTGATGCCGGACGGCACCGGGCTGACGCTGGCACTGATCGCCTTCTGGGTCGGTTTCACCGCCAGCGAATCCGCCTTCAACCTCAACAACGCCACGCTGCCCAGTCTCGGCACCCCGGACGAGGTTGGACGGATCTCGGGCAGCGCCTCGGCTTTCGGTTACTGGGGCGGCGTCGTGTCGCTGTTCCTGATGCTGCTGTTCTTCGCCGAGACCCCGAGCGGCCAGACGCTGATCGGCCTCGCCCCGGCCTTCGGGCTCGACCCGGAGACCCGCGAGGGCACGCGCTTCGTCGGACCCTTCATCGCGATCTGGTTCGCGCTCTTCATGGTGCCGTTCTTCCTGTGGAACCGCGACCCGGCGGGCGTCCGGCAGGCGCGCCCCGGCGCCGGCCAGATCCTCGGCGGTCTGCGCGACAGCCTGCGCGAGCTGGCCGACCGCCCCTCCTACCGCAGCTTCCTGCTGAGCTCGATGTTCTACCGGGATTCGCTGGCGGAGCTCTATGCCTACGGCGGTATCTATGCCCGGCTGGTGCTGGGCTGGGAGATCACCCAGATCGGCGTCTTCGGCATCATCGCGGCGATCGCGGCGGCGGTGATCTCGTGGCTCGGCGGCCGGGCCGACCATCGCTGGGGACCGAAGCCGGTGATCCTGACCTGCATCTGGCTGCTGTTGGCGGTGAGCGTCATCATCATCGGCATGTCGCGCGACCACATCCTGTTTGTCGCGCTGCCCGAGGGCTCGCGCCTGCCCGACACCATCTTCTTCCTCTGCGGTGCGGTCATCGGCGGCGCGGGCGGTGCGCTCTATTCCGCCTCGCGCTCGATGATGGTGCGCCACACCGACCACGCCCGCGCCGCCGAGGCCTTCGGGCTCTTCGCGCTGACCGGCAAGGCCACGGCGTTTCTTGCCCCCGCGCTGATCACCTTCTTCACCCTCTGGACGCAAAGCAACCAGCTGGGCTTCCTTCCGGTCATCTTCCTTTTCCTTTTGGGCCTCGTTCTGCTACGGTGGGTGCAACCAGACGGAGACCGAGCAGCATGTTCCGCACCCTGACCGCACTAGCCGTCGCAGCGACGGTCCTTGCGGGCTGTGGCGAAGGCCGCAAAGCCCCAACAACAACCGAGGAAGACCTGCCACGCGTGACCGGCGTGCTGTCGACCAAGAGCGCCAAGGCCCTCTTCGGGGCCGAGAGCGTCGGCTCGCCGCAGAGGGCCGCCTCGTTCGGCAGCTATTCGCGCGGCTGCGTCGCGGGCGCCGCGTCGCTGCCCGAGACCGGCCCGACCTGGCAGGCGATGCGGCTCAGCCGCAACCGCAACTGGGGTCACCCGCAGCTCATCGATTTCGTGCAGGACCTGTCGCGCAAGGCAGCGGCGCTGCCGGGCTGGAACGGGCTCTACGTCGGCGACATGAGCCAGCCGCGCGGCGGCCCGATGACCTCGGGCCACGCCAGCCACCAGATCGGGCTTGATGCCGACATCTGGATGCTGCCGGGAAGCGACCTGACCCTCAGCCGCTCGGCGCGCGAGAACATCTCGTCTATCTCGATGCAGCGTGCCTCGGGCGCCTACGTCAACAGCAGCTGGACCCGGGCGCACCACGAACTTCTGAAGGCCGCCGCCAGTGACCCGCGGGTGGCGCGGATCTTCGTCTTCCCGGGGGCCAAGGTGCAGATGTGCAACGACGAGACCGGCGACCGGTCGTGGCTGCGCAAGATCCGGCCGTGGTATGGCCACCACTACCATTTCCATGTGCGGCTCAACTGCCCCGCGGGTGCGACGGGCTGCGTGAACCAGACACCGCCACCCGCGGGTGACGGCTGCGCGGACGCGCAGGCCTGGGTGAACAACATCCTCAACCCGCCACCGCCCGACCCGAATGCGCCTCCGCCCAAGCCGAAGCGCGACCTCGTCATGGGAGACCTTCCGGCCCAATGCGCATCCGTACTCGCGGCGCGCTGATCGCCGCCCTGACGGGAGGGCTCGCATTCGCCGCTGCCGCAAGCAGCGGCGAGGCGCGTTTTACCGACAGCTTCATCTGGACCGGTAATGAGCCCGAGTTCGGGGGCTTCTCGGGAATCGAGGTGTCCGACGACGGCCTTGAATTCACCGCGGTGAGCGACAGGGCGCATATCGTCTCTGGCCGCTTCACCCGCAAGAACGGCCGCATCGTCGGCATCGAACCCGGTCCCATCAGTCGCCTGATGGGTGAAAATGGCAAACCACAGCGCGTCAAGACCTCTGACTCCGAAGGGTTGGCCATCGGTCGCGACGGCACGACATTCATCTCTTACGAGGGGGATGCGCGGGTGCTGTCCTACGCGTCCTCGGACATACCCGTCCGGCTGCCGCAGCCCGAAGCCTTCCAGCACCTGCAGGACAACTCCAGCCTCGAAGCCCTCGCCATCGACGACCAGGGCCGGCTTTACACCCTCCCCGAACGCTCGGGCGAGCTGACCCGGCCCTTCCCGGTCTGGCGTTACGATGGCGACTGGCAGCAGGTCTACGAGATCCCGCGCCGCGGCGGCTTTCTCGCCGTGGGCGCCGACATCGGCCCCGACGGGCGCTTCTACCTGCTCGAGCGCGAGTTCACCGGCTTCGGTTTCCGCAGCCGCGTGCGCCGCTTCGACATGTCCGAAGACGCGCTCGACAACGAGACCACGCTCCTGGAGAGCGGCGTCCTGCGTCATGACAACCTCGAGGGCATCGCGGTCTGGCGCGACGAGAGCGGATCGATCCGGCTCACGATGATCTCGGACGACAATTTCAACGCCTTCCAGCGCACCCAGATCGTCGAGTACACCGTCCCGGAATCGCTTGCCTCGTCGCCGAAGACGCCTTAACAGGCCCCGATTGCCCGCCAGAGCGGGCCAAGTCCCCGCTACCTTGTCAAAACGGGTCCAGACATGACACGCAGACACCTTCCCGGCATCCTTGCCATGGCCGCCATCGTGCTGGCCTCGAACATTCTCGTGCAGTTCCTCTTCGGCCAGTGGCTGACGTGGGGCGCCTTCACCTACCCGCTCGCCTTCCTCGTCACCGACGTGATGAACCGCCTCTACGGCGCCCCCGCCGCGCGCCGCGTGGTCTTCGCGGGCTTCGTGGTCGGCGTGATCTGCTCGCTCATCGGCACGCAGATCATGCTCGAGGGCGACGGCTACACCTTCCCCGCCGTGACGCTGCGGGTGGCTATCGGCTCGGGCCTCGCCTTCCTGACCGCGCAGCTGATGGACGTGGCGATCTTCGACCGGCTGCGCGACGGTGCATGGTGGCGCGCGCCGCTGGCCTCGACGCTGGTGGGAAGCTCGCTCGACACCGCGATCTTCTTCAGCATCGCCTTCTCGGGCGCACTGAGCTTCCTCGAACCCGGCAACGACGTGAGCTGGGCCGCCGAGCCCCTGCCCCTCCTGGGCATAGGCCCGATGGTGCCGCTCTGGGTGTCGCTCGGCACCGCGGACTGGCTGGTGAAGCTCTCGCTCGCCATCATCGCGCTGGTGCCATTCCGAATGATCGTTTCGAAGGCACTTTCCGCCCGCGTGCCCGCCTGATCTGCGAAAAATGCTTTGACGGTTTGCCTTTCCATGGCACCCTGAACTTGCGTTTTTTAACAGCTGAAAGGAGGTGATCCAGTGTCTAGAGAAACATTGGAGAGAGGTGTCGGAACAGTTCGGAGGATGACCTGCTAGGGCAGCCCCTGGCATGAAGCCTACCGAATTGGCATTGCCTAACCGGCACGCCTCCTTGACGTCTCGAATGGGTCGCCCGACAGGCAGGGCGGCCCATTTCAGTTCTCTCATCCGGTTCCCGCATCCCCATGCGGCAGAACGCGCACCCCGGGCCCGCACCGGGGAGATCCAGCCCCCTCCCCCGCATTCCAGCCCCCAAGGACCGCGCACAAAGCCGCTTTGTGTTTCAGCCAACCGCCGAAACGCGCTACATCACGCCCATGCTGAAGATTTCGGACCGCATAAGCATCGAAGACTGGGAATTGACCGAGCAGTTCATGCGCGCGTCGGGCCCCGGCGGGCAGAACGTGAACAAGGTCTCGACCGCGGTGGAGCTGCGGTTCGAGGCCGAACGCTCACCCAACCTGCCGCCCGCGGTGAAGACCCGCCTGCGCAAGCTCGCCGGTCGCCGCTGGACCAAGGATGGCGCGCTCGTGCTCCAGGTCGACGACACCCGCAGCCAGGCCCGCAACCGCGAGATCGCCCGCGAGCGGCTGGCCGAGCTGATCGGCAAGGCGCTCGAGGTGCCCAAGCGCCGCATCGCGACGAAGCCGACGCTCGGGTCAAAGCGCCGGCGGCTGAACTCGAAGAAAGCGAGGGGTGAGGTCAAGGCCCTGCGCGGCAAGGTCGACCCGGGTCCGTGACCCGCGCCGCCCACACGCGCCGAAAACGACCGAACGCCGCGTCGTCCTCCGCTCCGGCCGGGGCGAATCGCGCCCCGGCCCCGGAGCGCAGGATCAGTTGGCGCAGCGCTTCTCCGCGTCCTCGACCGCCGCGGTGAACCCGAGCAGCGAGAAGGTGTCCTTGGTCTGGGTGCCCCGCGACGAACGCGCCGTCAGCACCGCATCCGATCCGCGCTTCATCGCGGCGATGATCTGCGCATCGTCCTGCGGCGTCGCCGGCCAGGCCCATTCGCCATCGGCGTAGAGATCAAACTCCGTGCCGCCGATATTCACGCCGACGGTCGACCCGCCCGCGAAGGGATAGCCGCCGGTAAAGGCGACCTGGCCCGATACGTTCGAGCCGGGACGATAGAACACCATCAGCAGGATATCCCCGCGGCGCACCGACACGACCCGCCCGTCCTTGGTGTTCACGCTTTCCTTGTAGGTGGTTACCGCCCAGCACTCACGCGGGTCTTTGCCCTCGAACACGGACCAGTCGGTCATCGCGTTCACGCGGTTCTGGCTCTCTTCCTGGGCGACGGCCGCCGTCGCGGCCAGTGCCATCACGGCTCCGCCCAGAATCCCACCGAGAAATGACTTCATACCTGCAGCCTCCAGCTGTCTTCTTGCCTCAATACCTGCGGTCGGCGCCAACCTGTTCCGGCCTTGTCACAGGCGCAACCTTTCTCTACTCGACGGCGGCAGGATAGCCCGAAAAACGTGCCGCCATAAAGCCCCCGTTGGCAAGATATCGCTCAGATGTGAAGGTCAAGATGCCCCTGCCCCCCGTCCCCATGGTCGAAATCCACCGCGGCCCGCTGGCCGAAAGCCTGCACGTCGGTCACGCCGTGATCTGCGACGGCACCGGTCAGATCGTCGAGGCCTGGGGCGACCCGGACAAGCTGGTGCTGCCGCGCAGCTCCGCCAAGATGATCCAGGCCCTGCCGCTGGTCGCCTCGGGCGCCGCCGCTGCCCGCCATCTGGCGGAGCCGCAGCTGGCGCTGGCCTGCGCCTCGCACGAGGGCGCACCGCTGCACGTCACCGCGGTCAACGCCTGGCTCGAGGACCTGGGCCTCACCGACGACGACCTGCGCTGCGGCGCCGAACCCTCGCGCGACAAGGCGCTGCGGTTCCAGATGATCCGCGACGAGGAAACCCCCTGCCAGGTGCACAACAACTGCTCGGGCAAACACGCGGGCTTCCTGACCCTGACCCAACACCTGCAGGCGGGCCCCGAATACGTCGATCCGGACCACGCGGTGCAGATCGCCGTGCGCGACGCATTCGAGACGGTGACCGACCAGTCGAGCCCGTTCTTCGGCATCGACGGCTGCTCGGCCCCCAACTACGCCACCACGATGCATGGCATGGCCCGCGCCATGGCGTGGTTCGCCACCGCCGGCCAGCGCAGCGACGCCCTGAGCCGCGCCGGCGCCCAGCTGGTGCAGGCGATGATCGCCTTCCCCGACTACGTGGCGGGCGACGGCCGCGCCTGTACGCTGCTGATGCGCGCCGCGAACGAGCCGGTGGCGATCAAGACCGGGGCAGAGGGCTATTTCATCGCGATCCTGCCGCAGCGCGGCCTCGGCATCGCGCTCAAGGTCGTCGACGGCGCCACCCGCGCCTCCAACTGCGCCATCGCCGCGATCCTCGTGAAACTGGGCGTGCTCGACCCGGCGCATCCGGACGTGAAGACGTTCCTCACCCCGGAGATCCGCAACTGGCGCGGCCTGCTCACCGGAGAAATCCGCCCGGCCCCGAGTTTTCCCTGACCGACCGCGCGGCACCGCGCCGCCATACACTGCATCGCCAAACATCGAACGGCCCGCCCTCCGGACAGAAGCGCGGGCCGTCTCTTCATCTTGCCCCTAAACTCCGGGGAGTGTGAGGGGCTGGCCCCTCACCGGCACGGATCCATCAGCCGGAAAACTCGCTCCGGGCATAGCCCTGCAGGTAGAGAAGCGCCGTCAGGTCGCCGTGGTTCACCCGCAGGTCGCATTGCGCCTGCACCGAGGGCTTGGCGTGGAGCGCCACGCCCATGCCGGCGCGGGTCAGC
>NZ_JAATOS010000145.1:0-8900 GCF_011806505.1 Salipiger sp. HF18
CGCGTAGTGCTGGAACACGGTGTTGACCGGGCGTTTGAACGGTGGCAGCGGCGCGATGTCCTCGCCGTGCAGGCGGATCTGCCCGCCCGAGACCGGCTCGAACCCCGCGATGCAGCGCAGGAGCGTTGTCTTGCCGCAGCCTGACGGCCCCAGCAGCGTGAAGAATTCGTTGTCCGCGATGTCGAGCGACACCTCGTGAAGTGCGGTGAAGGTGCCGAAGCTCTTCACCACGCGGTCGATGCTGATCACGGTCCCGGTCACGATGCCGAACCACCCCCTGAACTGTTTTTCTTTGCCCGGATGATACCACCCGTTTATGGGTTCATACCCTAAGAGAGGCACATTCAAGGGGTATATACCCCCAGAGAGGTATGATGAGAAAACTGCCCAACCTGACCGAAAACTTCCTTGGCCGCGCCATCGAGGCGCTCGAGACCGAGGCGTTCGCGGGCGTTTTCTTTCAGTGGCTTGTGCGCTGCTTCGAGATCGACAACACCACGATGCTGGCCTACTTCCAGAACCGCCCGCCGCAGCTTCTGTTTTCCCACGCGCAGGAAAAGCGTGTCCACGAAAAGCTCGAATCGAACTACCTGACCGGGGCCTATCTGCTCGATCCGTTCCACGATCTGCACATCCAGAGGGCACCGGCCGGGCTGCACCGGATGCGCGACATCGCCCCGGACCAGTTCCTGCGCAACGAGTACTACTCGGTCTACTATCGCCGGACGACGCTGATCGACGAGCTGGCCTATGTCGCCTATCCCTCCGAGGGCGTCTCGGTGCACGTCTGCCTCGGGCGCGACGCCAGTTCCGAGCGTGTGTTCTCGACGCGCGACATGGAGCGGGCAGAGCAGATCGCGCCCATCGCCTGCGCGCTGATCGCGCGCAACTGGTCGGGGCTCCGGACCTCGGGGGATTTCAAGGACAGCACGGTGTCGGACGGGCTCCGGGCCCGGATGGACAGCGTCCACGGGATCTCGCTTACGCCCCGGCAGGCGGAAATCGCGCTGCTGATCCTCAAGGGGCACTCGTCCGCCTCCATCGCGATGCGGCTCGAGATCAGCCCGCAGACGGTGAAGGTCTTCAGAAAACAGCTCTACCGAAAATGCGAGATCTCCTCGCAGGCAGAGCTGTTCTCGCTGATGATGCCGGTCCTGACGACGCTCGAGTTCTGAGGCGCCTCCGGGACCGGCCGATGGCTCAGATCACCCGGACCTGCGTGCCGATCGGGCAGAGCTTGAAGAGCTCGGCGATCTTCTCGTTGTAGAGCCCGATGCAGCCGTCGGACGAGCGGCGGCCGATCTTGCGGGTGTCGTGGGTGCCGTGGATGATGTAGGCGGGCCAGCCGAGATACATCGCGTGGGTTCCCAGGGGGTTGTCCGGGCCGGGGCCGATAGGCTTCCAGTCGGGGTAGCGCTCCATCTGGCTCGCGGTCGGCGTCCAGGACGGGCCCACCTTCTTGCGCACGATCTCGGTGTAACCGCGCTTGGTCAGCTCGTCGGTGAGCGGCACGGAGGTCGGGTAGACGCGGTAGTCCGAGCCATCGCCCGACCAGAAATGCAGCGCCCGCGAGGCGGTGTCGGCGACGATGGCGCCCTTGCCCAGCGTCTCGAAATGGTCGCGCCAGTCCTGCATCGCGAAGCTCGAGATGTTGCGGCGCTGGACCGTCTGCGCGGCCGCAACGGAGGGCACCAGAAGGCTTCCGGCGGCGGCGGCGCCCAGTGCGAGGGTTCCACGTCGTGTCAGGCGATTCATGTCGTTCTGCTCCTTGGTCTGCCACGGCACATTCCGGCCGTTGTCGCCAGAGACCAGCCGAGCCTTAACCGAAACTTAAGCCTGGTCGCGCGCCTCGGCGATGGCGTCGCGCAGCGCCTGCGCGTCCATGGCGCCGTCGTAGATGGTGGTCTCGACGGCCACGCCGGGCGTGCCCTGAAACCCCAGCGCGGTCGCCTGAAAGGCGTTGCGGCTCATGAGCCCGTCCCACCTCGCGCGGCGGCGGCGGTAGGACTTGCGCGCCTCCGCCGGCGCCACCACGGCCGAGACCGCCCGGTCGACCTGCCGGTCACTCAGCCGCCCCTTGGTGGCCATCAGCGCAGACACCACTGCCTCGTAGGCGCCGAGATCGACCGCCCCGAGCGCCAGCTGGCTGGCGCGGAGCGAGGCAGCGCCGAAGATCGGCCAGTCCTTGAGCACCAGCCGGATGTCGCCATCCTCGGCCACGACCTCGGTCAGGGGCTGGTGCATCGCCTTGCAGAAGGGGCACTGGTAGTCGAAATACTCCACGATGGTCAGCCCGCCCTGCGGGTTGCCCAGCACCGGCGCGTCCGGGTCGTTCAGCACCGCCTCGACGGTGAGCCCCTGCGCCGAGGCGCCCTGCGGCAGCAGCGCCAGCGCGCCCGCCCCCGCGAGGATCGCGAATGTGCCCCTCCTGCCGACGATCATCCGGCGTCGCCGTCCGTGGTCTCGGCCGAAGCGACCGCTTCACCCGGAGGGGTGGTCCACTTGCCGGCCTGCTCCTTGGTCAGCACGACGACCTTGGTGCCGTTCGGCACTTCGGCGGCGAGATGGATCGAATCCTGATTGAACATGCGGATGCAGCCCGACGAGGTGGCGTGCCCGACGGTCCAGGGGCTCGGCGTACCGTGGATGCGGTAGAGTGTGTCGCGGCCGTTCTTGTAAAGATACAGCGCCCGCGCCCCGAGCGGGTTCTCGAGCCCGCCGGGAAGGCCGTTGCGCACCGGCCCGTAGGTTTCGGGGTCGCGCTTGATCATGTTGGCGGTCGGCGTCCAGTAGGGCCAGTCGCGCTGGAAGGGAATCGTCGCCTCGCCGGCGAACCCGTAGCCCTGCGCGCCCACGGCAATGAGATAGCGCATCGCGGTGTCGTCGCCCTGCAGGTGGTAGAGGAACTTGCCGCCCGGATCGACGACGATGGTGCCGGCACGGTAGGGCGCGTAATAGTCCACGAGCTGGCGTTTGTTGTATTCAGACAGGTACTTGTCCTCGATCGCGGGCACCTCGATGCCGTTGTCGACGGTGGCGGCGTACATGGCGCGGGTCTCTTCGGTAATCTGGCCCGGCTCGTTCATCGGCACGGTGGTGGCACATGCGCCAAGCAACGCAGGCGCGGCCAGCACCGCGAGCATCGTCAGGCGGATCTTTGTGAGTGCGATCATCGGATTCCTACTGTCCTCTCGTTGCCGCCAGAGCTCTTCGTCCGGCCCCTTTGCGGGGCGGGACATGCGGATTGTCTGTTCCAAGGCTGTCGTGCGGCGTGATTGTTGTAGCTTAAGACAGCCTTAAGGTCGTTCCCGAAGCGCCGAGGTCAAGCGACAGCGCGCCGGGGCTTCCCCAGAGGCGAAGCGTCGCTTATATGCGCGCCATGCAGAATCCCCCCGACCTGCGCCCCGATCTGGCGCGCGCCCGCATCACCGAGACCCGCCGTGACGGCCAGCCGACCATCGGCATGGTCTCGTTGGGCTGCCCCAAGGCGCTGGTCGACAGCGAGCGCATCCTGACCCGGCTGCGCGCCGAGGGCTACGGCATTTCGCCCGATTACGCCGGTGCCGACGCGGTGATCGTGAACACCTGCGGTTTCCTCGACAGCGCCAAGGCCGAAAGCCTCGAAGCCATCGGAGAGGCGCTCTCGGAGAATGGCCGGGTGATCGTGACCGGATGTCTCGGCGCCGAGCCCGAGTACATCACCGGGGTGCATCCGCGCGTGCTCGCGGTGACCGGCCCGCACCAGTACGAGCAGGTCCTCGACGCGGTGCATGGCGCCGTTCCGCCCTCGCCCGATCCCTTCGTGGACCTGCTGCCGGCCGGCGGCGTGAAGCTCACGCCGCGCCACTACAGCTACCTGAAAATATCCGAAGGCTGCAACCACGCCTGCAAGTTCTGCATCATCCCCGACATGCGCGGCAAGCTGGCCTCGCGCCCGCACCGCGCCGTGCTGCGCGAGGCCGAGAAGCTGGTCGAGGCCGGGGTGAAGGAACTGCTGGTGATCAGCCAGGACACCTCTGCCTACGGCACCGACTTGAAGGACCGCACCGAGAAGGCGCCGATCCTGTCGCTGGCCCGCGATCTGGGCGAACTCGGGGCGTGGGTGCGGATGCACTACGTCTACCCCTACCCCCACGTCCGTGAGCTGATCCCGCTCATGGCCGAGGGCAAGGTGCTGCCCTACCTCGACATCCCCTTCCAGCACGCCCACCCGGACACGCTGAAGCGCATGGCCCGGCCCGCGGCCGCGGCCCGCACGCTCGACGAGATCGCAGCATGGCGCGCCGCCTGCCCCGAGATCGTCCTGCGCTCGACCTTCATCGTCGGCTACCCGGGCGAGACCGAGGAAGAGTTCCAGACGCTGCTCGACTGGATGGACGAGGCCCGGCTCGACCGGGTCGGCTGCTTCCAGTACGAGAACGTCGACGGCGCCCGCTCGAACGCGCTGCCCGACCACGTGCCCGCCGAGCTCAAACAGGAGCGCTGGGACCGGTTCATGGAGAAGGCGCAGCAGATCTCCGAGGCGAAGCTTGCCGCCAAGGTGGGCCAGCGCATCGAGGTGATCGTCGATCTCGTCGAGGACGACGCTGCCACCTGCCGCACCAAGGCCGATGCGCCCGAGATCGACGGCAACCTCTTCATCGACGAGGGCCACGAAAAGCTCACGCCCGGCGACATCGTCACCGTCGAGGTCGACGAGGCCGGCGAATACGACCTCTGGGGCCGCCTCGTCTGAGGCGCCCCGTCGTCGCCGCCCCCTGTGGCGGCGGGTGATTCGCCGGCGATTCGCGGCTAATTCCCGCCGACGCATCGCGATTCTGGCGTTTCCCCGCTTCCCAAGTGTAAAATTCGCCCACTTTTTGGGCGAAATCGCTCTCACGGGCCGTTTCAGCACGTCCCGAGGTGCACGACGCGGGTCATCCTGCGGCGGTCATGCTAGGGTCTCGGCGTTAGACTGGTTTGTCGGCAGGGGATCTCGCAAGTGATCGGCTGGCAGGGTGGTGTGGAGAGAACTCGACCCGGTTTTGGGTGTCGGCATTTCCGCCTTCATCTCGTCACGTGAAATGGATTTTCTCCCCTCGGGGAGAACCGGCTATACGTTTGTATTTTGGCTAATTCAGAATGCTCCTGCGCTGCAGGGGCATTTTTTTCTGGGCACCGCGCCCGCATCCCCCGGCCCGTCTTGCGAACCGCACCGCGCTGCGGCATGCACCGGGCCCATGGCCAAGCTCTACTTCAACTATTCCACCATGAACGCCGGCAAGTCGACGCTGCTGTTGCAGGCGGCGCACAACTACGGCGAACGCGGCATGGAGGTCTACCTGCTGACCGCAAGGCTCGACACCCGCGCAGGCGAGGGCCGGATCGGCTCGCGCATCGGGCTCGGCCGCGAGGCGGACACCTTCACGCCCGAGGACGACCTCTTCGCGCGCATCGCCACGGAACAGTCGAAGCGGGCGCTCGCCTGCATCTTCGTGGACGAGGCCCAGTTCCTGACCGAGGCCCAGGTCTGGCAGCTGGCCCGCGTGGCCGACGATCTGGGCATCCCGGTGATGGCCTACGGGCTCAGGGTGGATTTCCGCGGCCAGCTCTTCCCCGGCTCGGCGGTGCTGCTGGCACTGGCCGACACCATGCGCGAGGTGCGCACGATCTGCCACTGTGGCCGCAAGGCGACAATGGTGATCCGTCAGGACGGCGAGGGCCACGCGGCGACAGATGGCGATCAGGTGCAGATCGGCGGCAACGAGACCTATGTCTCGCTCTGCCGCAGGCACTGGCGCGAGGCGGTGGGAGACCGTCAGCCGGACTGAGCCGCGCCTCGCAGGCCTTACTGCGTGCGGGCGGGGATGACCTGCTGCGCGACGCCCGCGAAGATCAGGTAGACCGAGGTGGCCACGAGGCCCCAATGCGCCCAGCTGTCCGGGTGAAAGTCGACCCATGCCGCCCAGCCCGCGAAGAAGGTCCAGGCCAGCGCCACCGGCAGCGACAGCCCGCGCCAGCGCTCGGTGCGCACCGGGTGAATGAACTTCAGCGGCAGGAACATCGCCACCGACAGCACCGCCACCAGCGTCAGGATCACCCAGAAGTTCGGTTGAACCGCGAAGAGCACCAGCACCAGCATGTTCCAGCAGCCCGGAAAGCCGTGGAACGAGTTGTCGGAGGTCTTCATGCGGCTGTCGGCGAAGTAGAGCGCGCTGGCGAAGGTGATGATGATGATCGCGAACCATCCGGTCCAGCCCGGCAGCAGCCCCGACTGGAAGAGCGCGAAGGCCGGAATGAAGACGTAGGTCAGGTAATCGATGATCAGGTCCAGCAGCACCCCGTCGAACCGCGGTGCGTTGGCCTTGACGTCGTAGCGCCGAGCCAGCGGGCCATCGAGCCCGTCTACGAAGAAGGCCACGACCAGCCAGAGAAACATCTCGGACCAGTGCTCCTCCGCCGCAGCGAGCAGCGCAAGCATGGCAAAAACCGCGCCGGTGGCGGTGAAGAGGTGGACCAAGAGTGCCTGGGAATTCCGTGTCATGGCCCTGTCATGCCGCATATGCGCGTCCGGCGCAAACACTCACTCGGCAAAGCGTCACTCGGCGGAGGGCGGCACCCGCATGGCCTCGGCCAGCGCCTCGAGCTCCTGCCCGAAGCCGGTCGAGAGCATTCCCGCCGCGGCGAGACGCGCCGCCTCGGGCTTGTTCTGGGCCAGCTTCCAGGTGCTGTCGATATCGGCGATTTCGAGACGGAAGGGCAGGATCATGCGCAGCAGCCGCTCCTTCGCCCCGGTCTCCATCTTGTCGAGCGTCCACGGCGCCTTGGGCAGGCGCCGCTCGTACGCGGCGGACTGGGCGGCGAGCAGCGTCTCGATGGTCTCGGGCGGCAGCGGCACCAGACGGCCGGTCAGGTGCACGGCGACGTAGTTCCACGTGGGCACCTGGTCGGGCCCCAGCCCGTACCAGTCGGGCGAGATGTAGCCATCCGCCCCCGACACCGCGAGCCGCGCATCGATGCCGTCGCGGGCGGCCCGGCAGATCGGGTTCGAGCGCACGAGGTGCAGGTCGGCGTGGGTCCCGTCCTCCGAAAGCAGGAAGGGCACGTGGTTCAGCAGCGGCGCGCCCTCCGTCGACACCGCGAGGGTGCCGAAGGCGCGTTCCCGCACGAAGGCGAGGCTGTGGTCCTGTCCGGTGCCGCGGTAGACGGGATTCGGGTGCATCGGATCAGGCCACCAGGCGCTGGCCGCTCTGGCCGGTGATGGTGGCGGTGACGATGGCGCCCTCGGCCTGCGGCATGGTCATGGTGACCTCGGTGAACTGCTCCGTACGGCCCATGTCAGGGGCTTCCATGAGCACGCGGTGGGTCACCCCCTGCTGGGCCGCGAGATGGCGCTGTACGGCCACGTCCCCGGCCTCGCGCAGGCGCGCGGCGCGCTCCTTGATGATCGTGCCGTTGACCTTGTTCGGGATTTTCGCGGCGGGCGTACCGGGACGCGAGGAATAGGGGAAGACGTGCAGCCAGGTCAGGTGGCAGTCCTCGACCAGCTTCAGCGAGTTCTCGAAATGCGCCTCGGTCTCGGTCGGGAAGCCCGCGATGATGTCGGCACCGAAGGTGATGTCGGGGCGCAGCCTGCGCGCCTCCTCGGTGAAGCGGATGGCATCGTCGCGCAGGTGGCGGCGCTTCATTCGCTTGAGGATCAGGTCGTCGCCGTGCTGCAGGCTGAGGTGCAGGTGCGGCATCAGGCGCGGCTCGGTGGCGATGGCGAGCATCAGGTTCTCGTCCGCCTCGATGCTGTCGATCGAGCTGATGCGCAGCCGCGGCACGTCGGTGAGCCGCAGGATGCGCATCACCAGGTCACCCAGCCGCGGCGTGCCGGGCAGGTCAGCGCCCCAGCTCGTGAGGTCGACGCCGGTCAGCACGACTTCGTTGAAGCCCTTCTGCACCAGCCGCTTGATCTGATCCACGACCACGCCCGCGGGCACCGAGCGCGAATTGCCACGGCCGTAGGGGATGATGCAGAAGGTGCAGCGGTGGTCGCAGCCGTTCTGCACCTGCACGTAGGCGCGCGAACGGGTGCCGAAGCCGTCGATGAGGTGGCCGGCGGTCTCGGTCACCGACATGATGTCATTGACCTGCACCTTCTCGGTGTCGCCGATGAAATCGGACCGCAGCCCTTTCCACGTCTCGGGCGACATCTTCTCGGAATTGCCGATGACCGCGTCGACCTCGTCCATGGCGGCAAAGCTCTCGGGGTCGATCTGGGCGGCGCAGCCGGTGACGATGACGCGCGCGTCCGGGTTCTCGCGCCGCAGACGGCGAATCTCCTGCCGCGCCTTGCGCACGGCCTCCTGCGTCACGGCGCAGGTGTTGATGATCACCGCGTCGCCGACGCCCGCCTCTTCGGCCAGCGCCTTCATCGCCTCGGTCTCGTAGGCGTTGAGCCGGCAACCGAGCGTGGTGAACTTGGGCACGCTCATCCCGCCGCCTCCAGCCAGGCGCGCGAGAAGCTGCCGTCGAAGACATGCGCGGTGCCGCCGGTCATCCAGACCCCGTCCTCGCGCCAGTCGACCTGCAGCGTGCCGCCGTCGAGCTCGATGGTCACCTTGCGCCCGGTGAGCCCGCGCCGCGCCGCCGCCACCGCCGTGGCGCAGGAGGACGAGCCCGAGGCCAGCGTGAGCCCGGCGCCGCGCTCCCACACCCGCATGCGGATGTGATCGGGGCCGATGATGCTTGCCACTTGCACGTTGGTGCGCTCGGGGTAGAGCGGATGATGCTCGTGCACGGGGCCGAAGCTGGTGAGGTCGACCGCCTCGGCGTCCTCGACGAAGAAGGTGCAGTGCGGGTTGCCCATGCCGGTGGCGGTGGGCGCCCCGTCGATGGGAAGCTCCAGCGTGTCCATTTCGCGCGCGAGCGGGATC
>NZ_JAATOS010000146.1:0-8869 GCF_011806505.1 Salipiger sp. HF18
CCGAGACCCTGCTGTCGCACTGGCCCGAGGCGGCGGCGGCGCCGGCGCGCCGCTGGGTGGCCGAGAACATCCACGCGGGCTCGGTCCACGACGGCATCTTCGCCCTGCGCATGGCCCCGGGAGAGCCGGTCAAGAGCTACATCGACGCCCGCGTCGAGGGCGTCGAGCTCACCTATGCCAAGCACCTGCCGCGGCTCGAGGATGCCACCGGACAGCTTACCATCTACGACAACCGGCTGGCGGCGATCATCGAATCCGGCCACGTGACGCCGCCCGAGGGCGGCCAGATCGACGGCACCGGCACCCGCTTCGTGATCCCCGACCTGCGCGCCAAGCCCGCGAGCGGCGAGGTCACGCTGGCGGCCTCCGGGCCGCTGGTGGCGGCGCTGTCCTATCTCGACAGCCCCAAGCTCGAGATCATGCGCAAGGCCGGCAAGCCGGTGCAGCTGGGTGAGGGTCATGCCGAGGTCACCGGCCGCATCGTGGTGCCGCTGAAGCGCGGGGCCAAGCGCGAGGAGATGGAAATCACCGCGCAGGGCGTCCTGACCGGCGTGAGCAGCGACGAGGTGGTGCCCGGCAAGACCCTGAGCTCGGACCGGCTGCTGCTCGATCTCGACGACTCGCGGCTGGTGATCTCGGGGCCGGCGGACATGTCGGGCGTGCCATTCGAAGGCAGCTGGACGCAACCGCTGGCACCGGATTCGGGCAGCCGGGTCGCGGGCGAGATCACCCTCTCGGAGCCGGTGGCGAAGGCGCTGGGGCTGAAGCTCGCGCCGGGCACGATCACCGGCAGCGGCAAGGGGCAGCTCACGGTCGAGATCGACAAGGGGCAGGTGCCGCGCTTCTCGCTGGCCTCGTCGCTGGCGGGCGTCGGCCTGTCGCTGCCCCAGATCGGCTGGAGCCCGTCGCAGGGCGGCACCGGGACGTTCGAGGTCGAGGGGCGGCTGTCGTCGCCGGTGTCGGTCGACCGGCTCGCGCTCAAGGCCGCCGGGCTCGACGCGGCGGGCTCGCTGGCGCTCGACGGCGCGGGGCAGTTCCGCAGCCTGACCCTGCCGCGACTGCGGGTCGGGGGCTGGCTCGACGCCTCCGCCGTGCTGAGCGCGCGTGGCCGGGGCGCGGCGCCCGCGGTGCGGCTGACCTCGGGGCGGCTCGACATGCGCCGGGCCCCCTTCGGCACCGGTGCCAGCGGCGGCGGAGGTGCGGGCGGCGACGGGCCGATCACCGTGGATCTCGACCGGCTCGACATCACGGACACCATGTATCTCACCGCCTTCAAGGGCGCCTTCCAGAGCAACGGCGGGCTCGACGGCAGTTTCGAGGCGCGGGTCGGCGGCACCGCCCCCATCAAGGGGCGCATCATTCCCCAGCACGGCCGCAGCGCCATGCGGTTGCAGAGCCGCGACGCGGGCGACGTGCTGGCCGGGGCGGGGATCTTCCGCAACGTGCAGGACGGGACCTTCGACCTCACGCTGACCCCGGTGCAGGGGCGCGCGGGCGAATACGACGGCGCGCTCGAGATCGAGGGCGCGCGGCTCAAGAACGCGCCTGCCATCACCGGGCTGCTCGACGCGGTCTCGGTGGTGGGGCTCATCGACGAGCTGAACGGCTCGGGGCTGTTCTTCAGCGAGGTCGAGGCCCGGTTCCGGCTCACGCCGCAGCAGGTCATCGTCAGCCGCTCGAGCGCGGTGGGTCCGTCGATGGGCATCTCGATGGACGGCTACTACAACCTCGGCAGCCGGACGATGGACATGCAGGGGGTGCTGTCGCCGGTCTACATCATCAACGGCATCGGACGGCTCTTCGCGCGCAAGGGCGAGGGGCTGATCGGGTTCAACTTCAACCTTGCCGGGCCGGTGGACGCGCCGCGCACCTCGGTGAACCCGCTTTCGGTCTTCACCCCCGGCATGTTCCGTGACATCTTCCGGCGCCCGCCCCCCAGCGTGACGCAATAGGACCTGCATGAAACTCTCCGACTTCGATTTCGACCTGCCGGAGGCGCTGATCGCGACCCGGCCCGCGAACCCGCGCTCGTCGGCGCGGCTGCTTGTGGCCGATGGCGACACGCTCACTGACGCGGTGGTGCGCGACCTGACCCAGTGGCTGCGCCCCGGCGACCGGCTGGTGCTGAACGACACCAAGGTGATCCCGGCGCGGCTCTCGGGCACGCGCGAGCGTGACGGCGCACAGGGGCTCACGCGCGCGCAGATCGAGGTCACGCTGCTCGAGCCGCGGGCGGACGGCTGCTGGGCGGCGCTGGTCAAGCCGCTGAAGAAGCTGCGCGAGGGCGAGACGGTGGTGTTCTCGGACGCGCTCTCGGCGGTGCTCGAGTCCAGGGAAGAGGGGCAGGGGCTCTTGCGCTTCAACCTCGTGGGCGAGGATTTCGACGCGGCGCTGGCCGAGGCGGGCGCGATGCCGCTGCCGCCCTACATCGCCGCCAGGCGCGCGGCGGATGCGCAGGACAAGCAAGATTACCAGACGGTCTGGGCCGAGCGGAAAGGGGCCGTCGCGGCGCCCACCGCCTCGCTGCACTTCGACGAACCGCTGCTCGAGTCGCTGCGGGCGCACGGGGTCGACTTCACCAAGGTCACGCTGCACGTGGGTGCGGGCACCTTCCTGCCGGTCAAGGTCGAGGACGTGACCACGCACCGCATGCACGGCGAATGGGGCGAGGTCTCGGACAGCGCCGCCGCCGAGATCGCCGCCACCAAGGCCGCGGGCGGGCGGGTGATCCCCGTCGGCACCACGGCGCTGCGCCTGCTCGAGACCGCGGCGCGCGACACCGGCGCCATCGCGCCCTGGCAGGGGGTCACCGACATCTTCATCTACCCGGGCTTCACCTTCCGGGTGACCGATGCGCTGATGACCAATTTCCACCTGCCGAAATCGACGCTGATGATGCTGGTCTCGGCGCTTATGGGGCAGGAGCGGATGAAGCGGATCTACGATCATGCCATCGCCGAGCGCTACCGTTTCTTTTCGTACGGGGATTCCTCGCTGCTGATCCCCTGACGGGGCTCAGCGCAGCACCACCGTGTCCGAGTTCAGCATGGTGCGCGCGTTGAGGCAGATCGGCAGCAACGGCAGGTCCGTGGTGAACGCCGAGATCTCCTCGGCCAGCGGCTTGACGATCCTGCCGGGCAGGTCCAGCGCGCCGCCCGGCAGCGCGTCGGTGTCTTCCACCGTGTCGTCGAGCCATGCGCCCAGCGGCGAGCCCGTGGAGAACAGAGCCGGAACCGCCGCGCCCATGTCCTGAACAGGGACCTTGCCGTCATCGCACTCTCCTGCGCCGCGGATGCCGGGCAGGTCGGCCGGCGCTCTGACATGACAGAAGGCGCGAACATCCCGGCGACTTTTCGGGAGTATCGCCGAGAAGCTGCCGGGTTCACTCGTCCTTAAGGGTAGTGAGTTGATAAGTTGATGCAATTTGGACCTGCCGATGTCGAGGGGCGAAAATGCCGAATGTAAGACTGGCTTAGGCAAGCCACATGCCGGCAAGTGACTTTTTGCTCCTGTCGTCACGAGCGGTTGTCCCGTGGGGTCGCGCGAACACCCTGATCCCCGTCCGGAATGCGGTGCTGCGCCGTGGCGACGCCGCAAGGGCGACCCGGGCGGACCGGCCCACAAGTATCCGGAATCTGGAATTCCTGGGCGCCGTTAGCAACGACCCGCCGGTCAAACGGCAAACTGCCACGAAATTCCCGCAAGGGGTTGCACCAGCGGAGCGGGACAGGCAGGGCTACGCCACTGATTCAGGCCCGGCCATGTGGCGACGAGGAGACACGACATGCTCGACGTTCTTAAACATTCCTGGGCTCTGCTTCTGGGAATGCTGCTGCTGATGCTGGGCAACGGCCTGCAGGGGTCTCTGCTCGGCGTGCGCGGCAGCGGCGCGGGGTTCTCGGCCTTCGAGATGTCGGTCGTCATGTCGGCCTATTTCGCCGGTTTCCTGCTCGCGTCGCGGCTCACCCCGGGCATGATCCGCCGGGTCGGGCACGTGCGGGTATTCGCCGCGCTGGGGTCTTTCATCTCGGCGGTGCTGATCCTCTATCCGGCCTTCCCGCATCCCATCGTCTGGACCGCCGAGCGCATGGTCATCGGCTTCTGCTACTGCGGCGTCTACGTGACCGCAGAGAGCTGGCTCAACAACGCCTCGTCGAACGAGAGCCGGGGGCAGGCGCTTTCGGCCTACATGATCGTGCAGATGCTGGGCATCATCGCGGCGCAGGCGATCCTGCTGGTGCCGGATCCGTCGGGGTTCCTGCTGTTCGTGATCCCCTCGGTGCTGGTCTCGGTGGCCTTTGCGCCGATTCTCTTGTCGGTCGCGCCGACCCCCGCCTTCGACACCACCCGACGAATGAGTCTGCGTGAGCTCTACGGCGTGTCTCCGCTCGGGGTCACCGGCATGTTCCTGCTGGGCGGGGTGTTCTCGGCCCAGTTCGGCATGGCGGCGGTGTTCGCGGCCGAGGCCGGGCTGAAGCTCACCCAGATCTCGATGTTCGTGGCGGCGTTCTATGTGGGCGCGCTGGTGACACAATACCCGCTGGGCTGGCTCTCGGACCGCATGGACCGCCGCCGCCTCGTCGCCTTCGTGGCGCTGGCGGGCGGGCTCGCGTCCTGCGTGGCCGCCGCCATGCCCGAGAAATTCCCGGTGCTGCTCTTCGCCGCTCTCGTGGCCGGCGGGGCGGCCAACCCGCTCTATTCGCTGCTCATTGCCTACACCAACGACTTCCTCGAGCCCGAGAACATGGCCTCGGCCTCGGCGGGGATGCTGTTCGTCAACGGGGTGGGCGCCATCGCCGGTCCCATCGTCACCGGTTACGCGATCCAGACCTTCGGACTGGGCGGCTTCTTCGGCCTGATCGCGGTGCTGCTGCTCGGCCTCACCGTCTACGCGGTCTGGCGGATGACCCAGCGCAAGGCGCCCACGGTCGACGAGACGGGGGCCTACACGGCGGTGCTGCCGACCGCGACGCCGGTGGCGCTCGAGGTCATTCAGGAGGTGGCCATCGAGGCCGCGGAAGCCGCCGAAGCGGCGGACCTTGCCGGAGAACCCGGTGGATCCACGCAGCAGACGAGCTGATTGTCACTGCCGGAATGTCGTAATTGACAGAAAACGTGACTTTCGGTTCCGTTGGTGGGAATTGTAACCTTCGTGTGACGCCCGGGGTGAGGGCGAGGTGAAAGGAGCATGAGGCCATGACGGGGCCGGAAGATATCTTGGCATTCTGGATCGACGAGGTCGGGCCGGATCGGTGGTATGCAAAGGACGAGGCGCTAGACGCCCGCGTCCGCGACCTGTTCGAAGAGACCTGGGAGGCGGCCATGGAAGGCCGCTTCGGGCTCTGGCTGACCTATCCCAGCGGGGCTCTGGCCTACATCCTGCTGCTCGACCAGTTTCCGCGCAACATGTACCGCGACAACGGCAAGGCCTTCGCCTCGGACGAGATCGCGCTCGCGGCGGCGAAGCAGGCGATCTGGCGCGGCTGGGACATGAAGATCGACGAGCCCGCTCGGCAGTTCTTCTACCTGCCGCTGATGCACTCCGAGAACCTCTGCGACCAGGACCGCTGCATCCGCCTTCTCAAGGAGCGCATGCAGGAGACCGGAGACAGCAACCTGCTGCACGCCCGCGCCCACCGCGAGGTGATCCGCGACTTCGGCCGCTTCCCGACGCGGAATTCGGCGCTCGAACGCTCATCGACCGCCGCAGAGCGTGCCTATGTCGAACAGGGCGGCTACGGCGCCACACTGCGCAAACTTCAGGCCGAGGCGGCCTGAGACGGCTCCGGGCGGCGTGCAAGCCCTTGCAAAGCCATTGGAAGGCCCGTGCGACCGCTGTCGTGCGGGCCTTTTTCCATGCTGCGACCATGACGCTCGGAGTGACGCTCAGGGTTGTGTGCGACAGGAAACCGCCCGCCGGGGTTGGCTTTACATTGAAGCGTTGCGGAAAATGGTTTAATGCCAAACTAATTTGACACGGACGGAGAGAGCCATGGCTTCCCAAAGCTTCGACATGATCGTCATCGGCGCCGGACCCGGCGGATATGTGGCCGCGATCCGCGGCGCGCAGCTCGGGCTCAAGGTGGCCTGCGTGGAGCGCGAGCACATGGGGGGCATCTGCCTCAACTGGGGCTGCATCCCGACCAAGGCGCTGCTGCGCTCATCGGAGATCTTCCACTACATGCACCGCGCCAAGGAGTACGGTCTCAAGGCCGACGGCATCGGCTTCGATCTCGACGCGGTGGTGAAGCGGTCGCGCGGCGTGGCCAAGCAGCTCAATTCCGGCGTCACCCATCTTCTGAAGAAGAACAAGGTGACCTCGATCATGGGCGAGGCCACGATCACCGCCAAGGGCAAGGTCTCGGTGAAGACCGACAAGGGCACCGAGGAGCTGACCGCGAAAAATATCGTGGTGGCCACCGGCGCCCGGGCGCGCGAGCTGCCGGGCCTCGAAGCGGATGGCGACCTGGTCTGGACCTACAAGGGCGCGCTGCAGCCCAAGCGCATGCCGAAGAAGCTGCTGGTGATCGGCTCGGGCGCCATCGGCATCGAGTTCGCCAGCTTCTACCACACGCTCGGCGCCGATACGACGGTGGTCGAGGTCATGGACCGCATCCTGCCGGTGGAGGACGAGGAGATCTCGAAGTTCGCCAAGAAGCAGTTCGAGAAGCAGGGCATGAAGATCCGCGAGAAGACCATGGTCAAGAAGCTCGACCGCGGGCAGGGCAAGGTCACCGCGCATATCGAGCAGAACGGCAAGACCATGACCGAGGAGTTCGACACGGTGATCTCCGCCGTGGGCATCGTCGGCAACACCGAGGGGCTGGGGCTCGAGGCGCTCGGCGCCAAGGGGGAGAGTAGACAGGTGGTGGTCGACAAGTACAGCCGCACCGGGGTCGAGGGCGTCTACGCCATCGGCGACGTGGCGGGCGCGCCGTGGCTGGCGCACAAGGCATCGCACGAGGGCGTCATGGTGGCCGAGCTCATCGCCGGCGGCCACCCGCACGCTGTGGACCCCGACAGCATTGCCGGCTGCACCTACTGCCACCCGCAAGTGGCGAGCGTCGGCATGACCGAGGCGCAGGCCAAGGAGGCAGGCTACAAGATCAAGGTCGGCCGCTTCCCCTTCATCGGCAACGGCAAGGCCATCGCACTGGGCGAGCCCGAGGGCATGGTGAAGACCGTCTTCGACGAGAAGACCGGCGCGCTTCTGGGCGCGCACATGGTCGGCGCGGAAGTGACCGAGCTGATCCAGGGCTACGTGGTGGGCCGCCAGCTCGAGACCACCGAGGAAGACCTGATGAACACGGTCTTCCCGCACCCGACGCTCAGCGAAATGATGCACGAGAGCGTGCTCGACGCCTGGGGTCGCGCCATCCACTATTGACGGGGTCCGTCTCGCATCACCCGAGGTCTGAAGGGCCGCCGCATCGCGCGGCGGCCCTTTTGTTGTGGGAAGTCCTGGGGACGGGGGCGGTGGGCAAGTGCAATGCTGCTGACCGGTCACGGACCTCGGGATTTGCCTGCGCGCGGCTGCGGTTTTGCGGGAGGTCCGATGTCGCACGGATGACGCGGAAGCAGGGGGCGTTGCCCCCTCGGCCTGCGGCCTCACCCCCGGAGTTTATCCGGCAAGATGAAGGGCGGCGGTTGGTGTGGGGTGGCAGGTGTCTTCATCTTGCCAAATACCCCCCCGCCGGAGGCGGCACCACGATGACGCTTGCGCTGCGGTTGCTCTCAGCGGCGGCCCGCAAAGACACCGGCGAAGCAGAGGCCAGCGCGGGTCGGCATGAGTCTTCATCTTGCCAGATAAACTCCCGCCGGAGGCATCGTGACCGTGCCGCCGGCTGGGCGTTTGTGGCCGGGCGGTCAGGGGCCTGCGAAGAAGCTGGCGACGCGGGGGCGGATCCAGGACCAGAGCGCGGGGGCGCCGCGGCGGATCTTGGGGCCGACCTTGGCCTCGAAGACATCGAGGGTGACGCCGTAGTCGCTCCAGCTGCCGCCGCCGATGGCGAGATTCATGTTGGGCGGCTGGAAGCGGTCGAGGGACTTGGCGAAGCGCGCGTCCGGTGTCTCGTTGGCCTCAAACTCCAGCCAGAGCGCCAGCAGCTCGGCGCCCTGCGCCTCGGGCAGCAGGCCAAAGAGGCGGCGGGCGGCGGCGAGTTCCTCGGCCTCCTTCGCGGCTTCGTCCACCTCGCCGAAGATCGGGGCGTCGCCGGCGTCGATCTCGACGATGTCGTGGATCAGCAGCATGCGGATCACCCGCGCCACGTCGATCTCTTCCGGCGCGTGCTCGGCCAGCACCAGCGCGAAGAGCGCGAGGTGCCAGCTGTGCTCGGCCGAGTTCTCGAAGCGGCCGTCGTGGTTGCGGGTGGCGCGGGTGATGGCCTTGAGTCGGTCGGCCTCCATCAGGAAGGCCATCTGCGCGTCGAGCCGGGCGGTCACTGGTCGCCGCACGTCGCGCTGCCCTCGAGCCGCTCGAGGATGAACTGCCGCGCCCGGCGCTCGGCGAGGCGCACCCGGATCGAGGTCAGGTACGCATCTTCCAGCGTCGTGGACGAGGCGCCGATCACCTTGGCCACCTCCATGTAGAAGCGGTCGTCGCCGGTGGCGTTCATGGCCTTGAACGTGTCCTCGGCGAGCTTGTCCGACAGTTCCTGGGTCAGCGACATGGTGCACCTCGTCTGCATGTGGGTCCCGCCCGTCATAGCGGAAAGCGCGCCCGGGATGGAAGCACCCGCCCGTCTCTTGCCGCAGGGCCGCGCGAAGGGGAGCCGCGGGCGCGCGGGGCGTGCTAGCGTCGGCTGAGGTGAGGGGCGAACGAGGGGGGGCACGTATGAAGCGCATCGCCATTTTCTGCGACGGCACCTGG
>NZ_JAATOS010000147.1:0-8864 GCF_011806505.1 Salipiger sp. HF18
CGGTCGACTTGCGCCTGGGCGCGGGCGGCGAGCTCGGCAACGACCCGCGTGCGGCGCACTGGATAAACGTCGGTCTCGCGCTCGGAGGGCGGTTCTGATGGCCGCCGCCGCCGCCCCGGCGCAGGCCACCGCTGCGCCCGCCGTGCGCATCGCCCCGGTCGACAGCCCGGCCGAGCGCGAGGCCGACCGCATCGCCGACGCGGTGATCCGGGGCGGCAGCGTCTCGGCCCCGCCCGCGGCACCCGGCGGTCCCCCCGCGATCCACCGCACATGCGCGGCCTGCGCCGCCGGTGGCCCGCCCTGCGCCCATTGCGCCGAGGAGGAGCTGATGCGCAAGGCTGTGGGCACTGCGATGCCCTCCGCCGCCAACGCGTCTGCCGCCGCGGCCGCGATCTCGGGCGGGGGCCAGCCGCTCTCGCCCGCCACGCGCAGCTACTTCGAGCCGCGCTTCGGCGCCGACCTCTCCGGCGTCCGCGTCCACACCGAGGCCCGCGCCGCGCGGGCCGCACGCGGCATCGGGGCCAAGGCCTATGCCATGGGCCCGCACGTGGCCTTCGCACCGGGCCGCTACGCGCCGTCCACGGGCGAGGGCCGCCGGCTGCTCGCGCACGAGCTGGCGCATGTGGTGCAGGGCCACGGGACCGCCGGTCACGGGCCGTCGGTCTTCCGCGAGGGCGAGGACGACGCTGCAACCGCCGAGCCCGCCGCGCCGCTGAGCCGGCAGGAAGAGATCGCGCTGTCCCAAAGCTCTCCTGGCCGGGTGACCGCGACGCTGCGCCCGTTCCGATTCGTGCTCGAGAACTTCGCCATCGACAGCGCAAGGCTCAAGGACGAGCACCGCGCCGTGGTGGCCGAGCTGCGCAGGCTCATCGCCGTAGCGGAGCCCGGCGCGCTGCGGGTCGTGATCGTCGGGCACGCGGACGAATCCGGCCCAGAGCTGCACAACAGCGGCCTCTCGGTGCGCCGGGCCCGCGCGGTGCGGACGGCGCTCGGGCGGGCGTCGGTCGCGGGGATCGCCGGGTTCGGAGAGGCCGCGCCGCTCGATCCCGCCGACAGTGTCGAGGCCCGCAGCCGCAACCGACGCGTCGAGATCCTGCTGTTGCCCGGGCCCCGGCCTCCCCCGCCGGTGCGGGTCGAGGAGGACCCCCCGGTCGACGACGACACGCCCACACCGGTCGAGATCCGCGACCCTCCGCCGGTCGACGAGAGCTTCTGCGAGCGCTTTCCGCTGATCTGCGCGGCGCTGCTGGCGGGCGGCGGCATCGCCATCGGCGAGCTCCTGCGGCGTCTCCTGTGGAACGCCCTGCGCTCGGCGGCGGCAAGCCTCGCCGCGGGTGGCATCGCGGCGGCGCTCTCGACGCTGGCCACGGCGCTCAGCGGGCTTGGCGGCGCGCTCGCCGCGGCGGTGGGCTCGGCGCTGGCCTATTGCCTCGCGAACCCGTCGGCCTGCCTGCCCGACACCGACGGGCCGGGCGGTGACGACGACAACGATGACGACAACGACGAGGAAGACGACGAACCGCCCGAGCGCCACGCCTGCGTGGATGTGGTCAACCTGCCCGGCGGGGCGCTTCCGCCGGCGGTTCTGCAGGGCGCGGGCGTCAGGTATTTCCTTCAGCGCAGCTTCAACATGTCGATCATGTTCCGCGACGATCCCGAAACCGGCTGTGACTGCAGTTGCGGCGAGTACCTGCAGAAGGTCAACGGCACCTTCGAGAAGAACCTCGGGGCGGGCTGGGTGCGGATGCGCGCGCCGCCCACGGTGTCGAGTTCGCAGCTGCACCCGACCCGGCCCGAGGAGGACGCCCGGCACGGGCGGCTGCCCTATGGCCACAGGTTCAGCGACGCCGCGCGCAGCAGTGCCCGCGACCCGGAGGATTTCGACCAGTTCCTTCCCACCATGGAGGATGGCTGTCTCTATTCCGGCAGCGACTCGCCGGGGATCACCTTCGTGACCGATCCGCCGCCGGCGCCGGGCACCGAGTACCGGTTCCACCTCGAGTTCTCCGGCGTGCCGGTCGACGGCTGCCACGGGCGGCGCCCGATCCCTGGCCATCGCCACGAATGGACGGTGGACGGCTACGCCCGCATCCCCGAACCGACCGAGGAGCCGCCCGGGGACGACACGCCGGAGCCGGCCCCCGACACCGACGACACCCAGGCCGCCGACACCGCGCCGCCGCCGCGCTACGACGGGCCGACCATCGGCCCCGCGCCCGAGAACGCGGTCCCGGTCCCGACCGATCCGAACGCGTTCTGCGTCAACGACAACATCGCCTGCATCACGGCCGAATACCTCCTCGACCGCCGCCTCGTGCTGACCGAGGCCGAGATCGAACGCGCCGTCCTGCTCGAGTTCCAGGCCCTGCGAAACCGCTGCCGGGTCCATCGCTGGCGGCCCACGCCGGTTCAGCCGGACCGGCCTCTGATCTGGGACGGCTACGTGCGCAGCCAGGCCCGGGCGCGGGTCCGCCGCTACCTTGCCGCCCGCGGCATGCTGTTCGACAGCGACCCGGGGCCGCTCTGCCCGTTCCCGTGAGCGCGGACACCCGCGGGGTGACGTCAATTTCTGCCAAGCGCCGAGTGACGGGTATGCAACTCAGGCGCGAGATGATAACCTTGGGGTATAGTTAAGAAAGCATTCCTACTTCTCGGCGCGAGCGGTGTCTGGAGGAGCAATGAGTTCGGATTTCCCCCGGTCTCCCCGGGTCATGAAGGGCGGTCTGGTCGCCTATCAGTTGCCAGAGCTGACGCCCACGATCATCGTCTACCAGTACAACCCTGACGAGGTGCAGCGACAGTTGCGGCTGCGCGGGGGCGGCGGTGGCGGCCGCGGCGATTCCAACCGGGTGAACGGCCCTCCGGAAGAGACGCTCAGCTTCACGCTCGACATCGACGCGGCGGATCAGCTCGAGGTGCCCTCCGAGAACGCCATCACCGTCAGGAACGGTCTGCACCCGGTGATCGCGGCGCTCGAGGGGCTGCTCTATCCACCCTATCCGCTGGTCATCGCCAACGAGGCGCTGGCGATCGCCGGCACCGCCTTCATCCAGGGCGAGCAGGCCCCGATGGTGCTGCTGGTCTGGGGGCCGAGACGGGTGCTGCCGGTGCAGATCGACAGCCTGTCGATCCGCGAGCAGGCCTTCGACCAGCAGCTCAACCCGATCCGGGTGCAGGTCGAGATGTCGGCCAGCGTCCAGACCTATCGCGACCTCGACATCACCAACCCCGGTTACTGGGTCTACATGTCGTCCTTCACCCAGAAAGAGGTGATGGCGACGCTCAACACCTTCGGCAACCGGACCGGAATCCAGGGGCTGCTGCCCCTCTGAAGGAGACGCCATGTTCTTCCGCGGCTCGCGTTACGACACGGTCCCAGAGGCCGAACATGTCACGCCGGACGGGCGGGTGCTGCGCTACAAGCGCCGCCGCGTGATCCCGGTCACGCCGGCGCCTCTGGGCACGCTGGTGCGCCCGGGCGACCGTCCCGACCTCGTGGCCTTCCGCACGCTGGGCGACCCCGAGCTGTTCTGGATGCTCTGCGATGCCAACCTGCAACAGCGCCCGGCCGAACTGACCGCGAAGCCCGGAGACGTGGTCGGAGTGCCCGGGCCGGAAGGCGGGCGGCCATGATCTTTCCGACGTATTTCCGGGTCGAGGTCGGCTTCGCGCCGCTGCCGCCGCCATGGTTCACCGCCCTGCGCGAGATCGAGGTCGAGACCGCGGTGGGGCAGGCGTCGATCTTCCGGCTGCATTTCGAGCTCTCGCGCAACGCCTTCGGCGATTTCGACGCGCTGGCGCTGGACCTCTTCGCGCCGCTGATGCCGGTCTCGATCTCGATTTCTGCCGGGCCGGGCGTGCCGCTGACGATCATCAACGGGCGGGTGGCCGACGGGCAGCTCGGGGTGACCAACACCCCCGGCACCTCGACCTACGAGGTGGTGGGCATGGACGTGCTCGGCACCGCCATGGCCCAGCAGCAGGCGCCGTTTCCCTGGACCAACATGTCCGACGACCAGATCGCGGCCTCGATCTTCGGCAGCCACGGGCTGGTGCCGGTGGTGATCCCGACGCCGCCGCTGCGCATCGACCCCGAGACGGCGACGGTGCAGCGCGGCTCGGACGCAAATTTCCTGCAGCAGCTGGCGCAGCGCAACGGCTACGCGCTCTACGTCCAGCCCGAGCCCGTCAGTGGCCGCGACGTGGGGCATTTCCACCCGCCGCTGACGCCACCGCTGCCGCCACAGGGGGTGCTGTCCATCGACTTCGGCGCCCGCACCAACCTCGACAGCCTCAACGTTTCCAACGACATGCTGCAGCCGAGCGGCGTCATGGGCTCGAAGATCGACCCGCGCAGCGGCGTGCCGGTGCCCGTGGTCGCGCCCGCCGCGGCCGAGATGCCGATGGGGCTGCAGCCGGCGCTGAGCAGGATCGTTCCGCCGCCGGTCGAGCGGATCCACGACACCGATGCCGACGGACCGGCCGAGGCGCAGTACCAGGCGTTGCAGCGCGCCACTGCGAGCGCCCGGGCGATCCGCGCCACCGCCGAGGTCGACGGGGTGAAACTCGCGCGACCGCTGTTTGCCGGGGTGCCCGTGCTGGTGCGCGGGGCAGGGCGGCAGCACAGCGGGCTCTACTACGTCGAAAGCGTCACGCACCGGATTTCGCGTGACGAGTACAAGCAATCGGTCGGGCTGTGGCGCAATGCCGTGGGGCTGACGGGGGCCGAGGTCTTCGTCGATCCCTTCGCCGCGGCCTGACGACGCTGCGGCCTGACGGAGGACGACAAGGGAAAGGAGCACGACCATGCCCGACGGAACCCCGCGCGATCTGCGCGAAAGGGTCTACGGCAAGCACCGGGGCATCGTCCTGCGCTCGGACGACCCCGAGCGGCGCGGTCGACTGACCGCCATGGTGCCCGAGGTGCTGGCGGAGGTCCCGACCGGCTGGGCCGATCCCTGCGTGCCCTATGCCGGGCCCAATGCGGGCTTCCTGTCGCTGCCGCTGCCCGGAGCGGGCGTCTGGATCGAGTTCGAGGGCGGCGATGTCTCGCGCCCGATCTGGACCGGCTGCTACTGGCGCACCGCCGAGGCGCCGATGCCGCCGCCGGCCGGAGCAGGGGGCGAGCAGGCGCAGAAGATCTGGCGCTCGGACCTCGGCTTCACGGTGATGCTGGACGATGGTGCGCAGCTCATGACGGTGACCGACCCCACCGGCCAGAACAAGGTCGAGGTCGACGTGGCCACCGGCACGGTGACGATCAAGGGGCTCGCGAAGATCGTGCACGACGGCAAGCTCGTGCACATCGGCAGCGCCGCGGCGCGGCATCCGGCGGCCTTCGGTGACGACCTTCTGACCTATCTCAGCCAGCTGGTGACGATCTTCAACGCCCACGTGCACCCCGGCGAGCTGGCGCTGGGGGTCCTGCCGGTCACGCCTGCGCCGCCGGTCGGGCCGATGCCGCCGCCGACCCCCGCCCTGATCTCGACCAAAGTCTTCGTGGAGTAGCGCCGATGCCGAACCTTCGCCCCGGAAACCTGACCGACGTTCCCGCCGACGAGACGCAGTTCACCGGCTCGCTGGCGGATACGATCGAGCAGGAGCTCGACGCGCTCCTGACCCTCGACGGACTGCCGCAGCTGCCCTCGGACCCGACTGACAGCGAGGTGCGCGCGCGCCGCCGCTTCCTCATCGCCATTGCCCGCGGCGTGGTGCGGCACCTGCACGAGAACCCCGAGGCTTTCGTCGTCACCGTCTCGGGCGGCGACCATCAGGTCGCCATCAACGCGGAGCAGCTCTGATGGCGGTCCTGGCCGATCAGCTCGACTATCCCTACGGCTTCGATCCCCGGGGCCGGTCGCAGCTCACCGGCAAGTCGGACCATGTGCGCGACCTCATCGAACAGGTGCTCTTCACCGCGCCGGGCGAGCGGGTGAACCGCCCGGAGTTCGGCACGCCGATCAAGGATCTGGTGTTCGAGGGCCTCTCGGATACGCTCGTCGCCACCACCGAGCAGATGGTCCACGGCGCGCTGATCCGCTGGCTCGACGCGCTGATCTCGGTGGAAGCGGTCGAGGTCGAGGCGGTGGAGTCGACGCTCACGGTCACCGTCACCTACGCCCTGCGCGGCGACGACGACCGGCGCACCGAGATCTTCGAACGCAGGACGGAGGTCTAGCCATGGTCCTGTCCCCCTCCGGCGAGCTGTGGTGCGAGGACGAGCGGCGCTCCGCGACGCTGCTCGACGCGCAGCACCCGCTGAACGGGCTGGACTACGTCGAATACCGCCGCGACCGTAACGCGCCCGCGGGCCGGCAGTTCTGGCTCGAGGCGACCTTCCTCAAGCCGGCCCCGGCGCTCGATGCGTCGGAGGCCACGATCCTCGGCGGTGTGCGCAGCGTGGGCCTGCGCGTCGTGACCGTCGAGCCCGACGCCGCGAACCCTCTGCGCCTGCTGCTCTTTCTCGATGCCGAGGGCGATTTCTCGACCTACGTGCTGGCGCTCGAGCATGGCGATCTGGACCCGGAACGCTCGGAGGCAAGGTTCGGCTTCAAGGCCGGTTGCCCGACCGAGTTCGATTGCCGAGCCGTCGATCTCTGCGTGCCCAATCCGCTCGACGAGCCCGACCTCGACTATCTCGCCAAGGACTACCAGAGCTTCCGCCGGCTGTTCCTCGACCTGATCGCGGTGCGCAATCCCGACTGGACCGAGAGGCTGCCCGCCGATTTCTCGGTCGCGCTGGTCGAGATGCTGGCCTACGTGGGCGACTACCTGTCCTACCTTCAGGACGCGGGCCCCGCGACCGAGAGCTTTTTCGAGACCTGCCTGCACCGGGTGTCGATGCAGCGCCACGCGCGGCTCATCGACTATACGATGCACGACGGGCGCAACGCCACGACCTTCGTGCAGTTCGATCTCGAGCCCGCGCCCGATCCCACCCCCCGCGTGGTGCCTGCCGGCACCCGGCTGGTGACCCGCATCGCCCGCCCGCTGAACGGCGCGACCGGCGCGCCGGGAACGGTGCTGCCGGCGGACGCGGATTTCGACGGCGACCCGGCGCTCGAGGGGGCGAGCGTCTTCGAGACCAGCGCGCTCATCGCCACAACCTCGGCCCACAACCTGCTGATGGTCCACACTTTCGCGGATGTCGACTGCTGCCTTGCGAAGGGCACGCGCGAGGCGTTTCTCTATGGCCTCGACGGAGACGCGATCTACCGCCCGGCCTTTGCCGAGGGCGACTACCTGCTGATCGAGGAGGCCCGCAGCCCGACCACCGGGGCCGAGGCCGACGCCGACCCGCGCCACCGCCATGTCGTCCGGCTGGACGCGGTTGAGGACACCGACGATCCGGTGTTCTCGGACCGGCTGACCGGGGGCGATCTGACCGCGCGGCTCGATCCGCTGACGCAGGATCCGCTGCCGCTGCAACGGGTGCGCTGGCGGGTCGAGGACGCGCTGCCCTTCGCCGTCTGCCTGTCGAACGAGACCGCGCAGGCGGGGCTCGTGCGGAACGTGAGCGTGGTGCGCGGCAACGTGGCGCCCGCCGATCACGGCCGCACCGTGCGGCGCGACGGGCTGACCGTCGAGCCCGGCACCGGGCGCTGGCCGCTGGCGACGCTGCGCCTGCCGGACGCGGGGCTGACGCGGCACTCCGGCCCCTTCGACCCGGCGCTCTCCGCCGATGGCCGCCCGGTCACCGCCCGCCACGCGCTCGACGCACCGCCGCGGGCTGCCGCGCCGGCGATCCACCTGCGCGCCATTCTGACCAGTGCTGCGCGGCGGTTCTGGACCCCGGTGCCGCATCTCGGCGACAGCGGCGCCTATGACCGGCATTTCGTCGCGGAGACCGACGGCGACGGCAGCACCACGCTGCGCTTCGGCGACGACATCCACGGCCGCGCGCCGCTCAACGTCGAGAGCGTCACCGCCTTCTACCGCATCGGGTCTGGGCGCCGTGGCAACCTCTCTGCCGGGGCGCTGGTGCACGCGGTCGCGCCCGACCTCGCCTTCTGGGCCGATCCCGGCGTCGCCACCGGCCCGGTCTCGCTCGATCCGGGCGACCCGGGCGCCAATGTGGCCTTCGCCGAGATCGCCCGCGTGCGCCAGCCGCTGCCCGCCACCGGCGGCACCGACCCCGAGACCATCGAGGCGGTGCGCGCACTCGCCCCCGAAGAGGTCAAGGCGATCCAGTTCCGTGCCGTCACCGCCGGGGACTGGCGCGAGATGGCGCTGCGCCACCCCGGCGTCGCCTCGGCCAAGGCCCGGTTCCGCTGGGTCGGAAGCTGGCATTGCGTCTTCGTCGCGATCCATCCCGTGGACACCGGCAACCTCGTCGCGCTGCCCGGCGGCGGGGTGCGGCTGGCGGACGATTTCGCCGCAGAGATCCGCGCGCATCTGGTGAAGTTCAAGCTCGCCGGCACCGATCTCGCCGTGCGCGCCGCGCAATACGTGCCGCTCGAGATCGGGATCCGGCTCTGCATCGAACCCGGACACTACCGCGGGCAGGTGCTGCAGGCGGTTCACGAGGCGCTGTCGAACCGGGTCCGGCCCGATGGCAGCACCGGCGTCTTCTACCTGCCCGCACAGGATTTCGGCGCCGACGTCTACCTGTCGCGGCTCTACGCGGCGGTCGAGGCGGTCGACGGCGTCGAAAGCGCCGAGGTGCTGGTCTTCAAGCGCTACTGGGAACTGCCGGGCGACGCGCTCGACCGGGGCCGAATCGAGCTTGGCGATTTCGAGATCGCGCGGCTCGACGACGACCCGAACTTTCCCGAATTCGGCGTGCTGCGGCTTTCCGCGGTGGGAGGGGCATGATGGCGGTGCATCCCGATCCCCGCTTCTGCAACTGCTGCACGCCGGGCGTG
>NZ_JAATOS010000148.1:0-8837 GCF_011806505.1 Salipiger sp. HF18
CTGGGTCTCGGATCTTGCGGACGCGGGCTATCACTGCGTCGACATCGGCAAGATGCACACCAGTCCATACGATGCCAAGGCAGGCTTCCACGGGCGTTTCGTCGTCGAGGGGCGCTGGTTCACAGACGAATGGGGCAAGGCGATCCTGAACACCAGGCACGCCAAGCCCGGCCGCCTCAGCTATCGCGCGCGCGAGGATTACCGGCACACGCTCGGCGCCTTCGAGTGGACGCCCGAGGACAAGCTGCATTCCGACAGCTTCATCGGCGGCTTCACCGGGTGGTGGCTCGACAACAGGCCCGGGGAAGAGCCGCTGTTCCTGTCCATCGGCTTCCCCGGCCCGCACCCGCCCTGCGCTGCGATCCGACGCCGGAATATCCCGGGAAATACATGGCGCATGACGTGCCCCTGCCGCATTGCACGCAGGACGAGATCGACCGCCTGCCGCCGCCGTGGAAGGAAAAGCGCCGCCACGGTTCCGAGTTCGACCATGACGCTGTGCACTGGAACCTCGAGCCCTCCGAGGCCGATCTGCACAAGCGCCTATTACTTTGCCAACGTCGAGCTGACCGACCGCGACGTCGGCCGCATCCTCGTCGCACTCGAGCGGCGCGGGCGGCCGGACAACCGCGTGGTGATCTTCACCTCGGACCACGGCGACAACCTGGGCGACCACGGGCTGAGCCAGAAATGGGCGCCCTGCGAGCAGGTCACGCGGGTGCCGATGGTGATCAGCCAGCCCGGGCGCTTCCCGGCGCGGCGCTTCGACGGGCCGCTGCAGCTCTTCGACCTCGAGGCCGACCCGGGCGAGACCGACGACCTCTGGGACGTGCCCGAGGCGTCGCCGGTCAAGGCCGCGCTGCTTGCCGAGTTCAGGCGGTGGCACCACGAGGGCGCCTGCCGCACGCGCCACGTCCGCGCGCGGATGATGGAGGCCCGAGCCCCACGACGCGAAAACGACGCGTGAAGGCCCAACGCCCGAGTGTCCTGTTCATCACCGTGGACCAGTGCCGGCGCACCTGATGGGGTGCGCCGGGCAATCGGCGGTCGAGACGCCGACGCTCGACACACCGTAGAACCGCGGGCTCTCGGGCCAGCGCGGCCGGCATTTCCCGCAGCCGCCTGCAACCGACCCGTCGTCACCGGCGGGCGCGGGCTGACCGCGCGCCCAGCCCGGGTCCGGTCTCAGACCATCGCCTCGGAGCGCGCCTGCGCTGCCGGATGCGCCGGACGCTCGAGGCCGAGGTGCTCGCGCAGGGTGCTGCCCTCGTACTCGGTCCGGAAGAGCCCGCGCTCCTGCAGGATCGGCACCACCTGTTCGCAGAACTCCTCCTGCGGGCGCATGTAGTAGGGCGGCAGGATGATGAAACCGTCGCAGGCCCCTGCCCGCCACCAGGCCTCGAGATCGTCGGCGATGTCCTCGGCGGTGCCGAAGACCAGCCGGTGCCCCGAGGACACGGCAGCATAGTCGCGCAGCTGGCGGATGGTCATGTTGTGCTTCTTCGCCACCGCCTGCAGCACCACCGCATGGCCCTGCATCATGCCCGAGGGCGGCAGATCGGGCACCGGCCCGTCGAGGTCATAGGCCGAGAGGTCGGTGCCGATCCGGTCCGAGAGTACCCGCAGCGCCGCCACCGGGTCGACCAGCGCGGCTAGCTCGGCCAGCTTCTCCTGCGCCTCCTCGCGGGTGCGGCCGATCACCGGCGACACGCCCAGCATCAGCCGGATGGCGTCGCGCGGACGGCCCGCGGCCTCGGTCCGGTCCTTAAGGTCCTCGGCGAAGGCCACGGCATCGTCGACCAGCTGCTGGGTGGCGAAGACCACCTCGGCGCTGGCGGCGGCAAAGGTCTTGCCGGTGGGCGAGGCCCCGGCCTGCATGATCACCGGGTAGCCCTGCGGCGGGCGCGTGATGTTGAGCGGCCCGCTCGAGGACAGGTGCGCGCCGCGGTAGTTCAGCACGTGCATCTTGTCGCCGTCGACGTAGCGCCCCGTCGCCTTGTCGGCGATGTAGGCGTCGTCCTCCCAGGTGTCCCAGAGCCCCTTGCAGATCTCGACGTGCTCGGCGGCGCGGGCGTAGCGCGAAGCGTGCTCGGGGTGGGGATCGGTGCCGAAGTTGGCGGCGGCGTCGGGGCTCGAGCCGGTGACCACGTTCCAGCCGCCCCGGCCCTTGCTCATGTGGTCGATCGAGGCCAGCATCCGCGCCACGTTGTAGGGCTGCGAATAGGTGGTCGAGACCGTCGCCACGAGCCCGATCTTCGAGGTCGTCATGCAGAGCGCCCCCAGCAGCGTCAGCGGCTCGAGCCGCAGCATGTGCGTGGGATGCGCATCGAGCCCGGTGTTCACCGCGTCGGCGAAGAAGATCAGGTCGAACTTGGCGTCCTCCCATGTCTTCACGATGCGGGTGATGAGCTCGAGGTTCTGCGACCCGAACTCGGCGTCCGGCATCCGCCAGCCCGCCACATGGTGCCCGGCGGCGCCGACGATGGTTCCCAGGTGCATCATACGCGTCATGGTCTGTCCTTGAATGTCCTGATGTCGCTCAGGCGGCCTCTGCCGCCCGCGCCAGTTCGGTTTCCGTGTCGGTGAGGGTCAGCAGCGGCGCGCGCAGCCCCATGAGCCCCAGCGCCGAGCCGTGGATCTCGGGACTGCCGGCGGCGCAGGCGTCCGCGATCAGCCGCACCCGGCGCCCGTCGTCGATGGCGGCAAGCGCCGTCGCCATGACGCAACAGTCGGTCGAGACACCGCAGAGCGCGATGGTGGCGTCGGGCGGCAGGATCTGCTGCGCCGCGGGCACCCATTTCGAGAAGGTGTGGCTTTGCATGCTGGGGTAGTGCGCCCACTCGGGGTCCACCGGCCAGAGCGGCTCGGCCCCCGGCTCCAGCGCAAATCCCCAGCGGGCGTAGTAATCGTGCCAGGCGCCGAAGATCTCGGGCGGCGGCACGAAGCGCGAGAACAGCACCCGCCCCTCGTAGCGCGGCAGCAGCCGGGCGATGTTCTCCTTGGCGGTGCCGAGCGCGGCGCAGTACCACGGGCTCACTGGGTCGCTGAAAGCGGGCTGCACGTCGATGACGAAGAGCCAGTCTCCGGACGCGTCGCGGCTCATCGGGCCATCTCCTTGAGCGCGCGGGCGAGGAAGGTCTGCACGCGCGGGTCCTTGGGCGCCCGCAGCACCTCGTCGGGCGGTCCGATCTCCATGATCGTGCCCTCGCCCATCACCGCGACGGTGTGGGCCACATCGCGGGCGAAGGCGACCTCGTGGGTGACGATGATCATCGTCATGCCGGTCTCGGCCAGCTCGCGGATCACGTCGAGCACCTCGTCGGTGAGATGCGGGTCGAGCGCCGAGGTCGGCTCGTCGAAGAGCATCACCTTGGGGTTCATCGCCAGCGCGCGGGCAATGGCGATGCGCTGCTGCTGGCCGCCCGACAGGTGCCGGGGATAGGCGTCGGCCTTGTCCGAGAGCCGCACCCGCGCCAGCAGGTCATGCGCCAGCTTCACCGCGTCGGCCTTCTTCATCCCGCGCACCCGCATCGGGGCGTCTATGATGTTCTGCAGCACCGACATGTGCGGGAAGAGGTTGAAGTTCTGGAACACCATGCCGATCTCGGCCCGCTGCCGGGCGACCTGCTTCTCGGGCAGGCGCACGTAGTCCTCGCCCACCTTCTCGCAGCCGATGATCTCGCCTTCGACCTCGACCAGCCCGCGGTCCGCCATCTCGATGGCATTGAGGCAGCGCAGCAGCGTCGACTTGCCGGCGCCCGAGGGCCCGAGCAGTGCGATCACCTCGCCCTTGCGCGCCTCGATCGACACGCCCTTGAGGACGGTGTTGCTGCCGCGGTTCATCCAGATGTCGGTGGCCCGCACTAAGGGAGCGCCTGTGCTCACGTCAAACATGCCTCTCTCTTCCCCTTCAGAGCGCCGCATTGGCCTGGGTCTTCCAGCCACGCGAGTAATGCCGCTCGATGTAATACTGCACCACCGACAGGATCGAGACGAGGATCAGGTACCAGAGCGCCGCCACGATCAGCATCGGCATGGTCTGGAAGGTCCGCGAGTAGATCGTCTCGACCGAGTGCATCAGCTCTCCCAGAGCCACGACGCTGGCGAGCGAGGTGTATTTCAGCATCCCGATCACCTGGTTGCCGGTGGGCGGGATGATCGCCTTCATCGCCTGCGGCAGCACAATGACGCGGAAGGTCTGCGCCGGCCGGTGCCCGAGCGCCCGCGATGCCTCGGTCTGGCCGTGATCGACCGAGGTGAGGCCCGCGCGGATGATCTCGGCCATGTAGGCGCCCTCGTTGAAGCCCAGGCCCAGCAGCGCCGCGGTGAAGGACGAGATGGCGACCGTGGCGGAGATCTCGAAGAGCTTCGGGCCGCCGAAGGGGATGCCCAGCGAGACGTCCGGAAAGATCGCCGCGAGATTGTACCAGAACACCAGCTGCACCAGCACCGGCGTGCCGCGGAAGAACCAGACGAAGGCCACCGCCGTGCCGTTGAGGATGCGGTCGTTCGACAGGCGCATCACCGCGACGATGATGCCGATGACGGTGCCCATGACCATGACCAGCAGGGTCAGCCAGAGCGTCATGCCCACGCCCCTGAGCACCTGCGGGTGCAGCATGTACTTGCCCACCACGTCCCATTCGAAGCCCGGGTTGGTCAGGATCTGGAAGGCGATCCACGCCAGTCCGATCACCACCGCGGCAATCCCCAGCCAGCGCCAGGGAGAGCGGCGCTCGCGCATCACCGGGGCGCTGTCGCGGGCGCTTGCGCCGCGGCCCGCCGGCACGCTGTCGGACATGCTTGCCATCCTCATCGCATCACTTTCTGTTGGCTTGCCCGGACGGCGGAGGCCGCCACCCGGTGCGTCGCTTTCGCCGGGCTCAGAAGCTTGGCGGGTTCTGGATCTGCTCGATGCTCAGCATGCCCTCGGGCACGCCGAAATGCTCGAGGATCTCGGCATACGAGCCGTCCTCGACCGCGCTCACCAGCGCCAGCGTCAGGGCCTCCTGCATCGCCGGGTCCTCCTTGCTGACCACGATGCCCGAGATCGAGCTGCGCCCGTCGAGGATGCCGTCGGTCATCTCGAGCTTGTCGTTCATCTGCGCGGTGTAGACCCCGACGGCGCGGGCGGTCAGGAAGCCGTCGCCGCGACCGTTGGCGACCGCGAGGTAGGTGTCGGCGCTGTTGGGGTAGAAATCCATGCCGATGGGCTCCTTGCCGTCGGCCTCGCACTTGGCCGAGAGCTGTTCGGCCACGGCGATCTGCGAGCTGCCCTGTGTCAGCGCAAGCTTGATGCCGCAGAGGTCATTGATGTCGATGTCGGTCTTGCCGGTCGGTACCAGCAGGCCGTATTTCGAGTTGAAATAGGGCACGAAGGCCACGACCTCGGCGCGCTCGGCGGTGATGCCCATCTGGTTCACGCCCGCCGCGTAGCGCCCGGTCTGCACGCCCGGCACGATCGAGGGGAACTTGATGTTGTCGAACTCGGCCTCGAGCCCGAGCTTGGCGGCGAGCACCTTCATCAGCCGCAGGTCGATGCCCTCGGGGTTGCCGTCCTCGTCGACGTAGCCGAACGGCGCCCATTGCAGCGAGGTGGCGATGCTGAGCACGCCGCTGTCACGGACCGCCTCGGGCAGGGCGTCGCGGGCTTCCTGCACCACGTCCTGCGCCTGTGCCGCCGTCCCCGCCGCCAGGCCGATGACCAGTGCGGCGATCGCTTTCTTCAGCGAAAATGAAATCATGTCGTCTTCCTATGTCGCGCGGCCGTGGGCCGCTCCCCTGTTGGTTGCGGACGGTCTCAGCCGTCGCGCAGATGCCCGCGCAAGGTGGTCGCGCGGTAATCCTGCCGGAAGAGCCCCCGGCGCTGAAGCTCGGGCACAACCGAGCGGCAAAACTGTTCCAACATCCCCGGATGATACGTCGGGGCAACCACGAAACCATCACAGGCGCCGGAGGTAAACATCTCTTCGAGCCGGTCCGCCACCGTGCTCGCGGTGCCGACGATCTCCCGCTCGCCGCCCCTGCGCGCGGCCTCGGCGAGGGTCATCCCCTCGGCCTTCATCGCCTGTTCCAGCACCAGCTCGGCGCCGCGGATGCCCTGGTTGCCCTGCGCCGCCGCCAGCGTGCGCCCGTCGCTCACCCTGGTAAGATCGGCACCGAGGCGGCTCGACGAGTTCGCCGTGGCAAGCTCGGGGTCGATGAGACTCTGGAGGTACTCGGCCCGCTCGCGCGCGATGCTATCGGTCTCGCCCAGCACCACCGAGATCGCGGGCAGGATGGCGCAGTCCCCGGGCGCCCGGCCCCGCGCCTGCATCCGGTCGCGGATGTCGGCGGCGAAGTCGCGCATGTCGCCGATGCCGCGCTGCGCGGTGAAGATCACCTCCGCCCAGCGGGCTGCGAACGCGCGGCCCCGGTCCGAGCTGCCCGCCTGCATCAGCACCGGCCGCCCCTGCGCGCTTCGCGGGATCGACAGCGGACCGCGGGTGCGGACGTACTTGCCCCCGTAATTGGCGTAGTGGACCTTGTCGGGGTCGGCGAAGACCCCCGCCTCCTTGTCCAGAACGAACGGGTCTTCGTCCCAGCTGTCCCAGAGCGCACAGCAGGCCTCGAGCACCTCGTCGGCGCGGTCGTAGCGGCTTTCCTTCGGAGGCAGCTCGTGCAGGCCGGCGTTGCGGGCCTCGAGATCGGTGGCCGAGGTCACCACGTTCCACGCGACGCGCCCGCCGCTCATGACGTCGAGCGAGCCCAGCCAGCGGGCCAGTTCGTAGGGCATGTGGAAGGTGCTCGAGAGCGTCGCGCCAAGCCCCAGCCGCGTGGTGGCCGCGGCCATCACCGGCAGCACCACCTTGGGGTCGAGCCAACTGATCTGCCCGCCGCGCCGCACGTAGGCGTCGTGGCTGCCGCCATGGATGTCGTAAAGCCCGAAGAGATCGGCGAAGAAACAGCCGTCGAATTTCGCCGCCTCGAGCATCCGGGCCGTGTCGACGTAGCGGTCGGGTCGGAGGAAATCGTCGAGCCGCGCCTCGGGGTGCCGCCAGCCGCCGACGTGCCGCGCGGTGGGGCCGGTCTTGAGGTAGGCGACAAGGTGCATCTGCCGCTTCGGGGATCTCTCGGACATGGAACCGGACGCCTGTCATCTGCATCCCCACGCGCCACCTGACGCAGGGGAATGCAGGATGCTCGGCACGGAATTTGCATGCACGCAAATGAAATCTTGTATCAGAGAGTCAGTATTATCGGGCGCTGAAGCGGGAAAATCCAGCGCGGCCATTTTAAAAATTATCAAATTATTTTAAAACCCTACGCGGCATTCCTGACGTTCCGAATGAACCCCCGAAACCTCCTTCGTCACAATCGCCTCTCTCGAAACAGACGCAACAACGCACATGCATTGGGCAGTATCCCGGCGCAGCCCCGGCATCGCAGCGCATCAGATATCGGCAAGGTCGGGCAGACCGCGCTGTCCGCCCGCCGAGTCTCTGCCAACGCTCCGCCGCCCGAGCGTGCAGCCCACCGCTTTCCTGAACTGAAGCCCACCCAGAGCGGCGTTGCGTGGGCCCAATCGGCTTTTATATACACCACAACCCATTTTCGATCGGATCAGACATGCCGCACGACTCCACGACCGCCGCGCCTCTCCGGGTGGCGCTGAACCATGGCAACTTCCTGCTGGTCGGGCGCGACGAGGCCGGTGCCGCCAAGGGCATCAGCGTCGATCTCGCCCATGCCTTCGCCGCCTCCGAGGGCCGTGAGCCGGTCTTCGTGGAATACAACCGCGCGGTCGACGTCTCGTCCTCGGCCGAGGATGACGCCTGGGACGTCTGCTTCCTCGCCGTCGATCCCGAGCGCGCCCGGACCATTGCCTTTACCGAGCCTTACGTCCGCATCGACGGCAGCTACCTCGCCGGTCCCGACTGCACGGCCGAGGACGCGCACGCGCTGGTGGCCTCGGGCGAGAAGGTCGGGGCGGTGCGCGGCAGTGCCTATTCGCTGACCCTGCAGCGCAAGCCCGGGGCCGAGGCGCTGGAGCTCTACGAGACACTGCAGATGGCGCTCGAAGCGCTCGACCGTGGCGAGGTGCAGGCGCTGGCGGGCATCCGGCAGGCGATGATGCACGAAGCCGAGACCCGCCCCGGCAGCCGCCTGCTCGCCCCGCCCTTCATGGAGATCCGGCAGGCCATGGCGATGCCGCAGGGCCGGCCCGCAGCCTCGGCCCGGTTGCAGGCCTTCCTGAGCGAGGCGCTCCGCGACGGCACCGTCGGCGACATCCTCGAGCGCCACGGCGTGTCCCGCGACTGCGCCATCGTCCCGGCCTGAGGCCCCTGCCGGGTCAGTCCGTGTCGCGGGCGGCCCGGCGCACCGGCGGCGCCGAGGCGCCCAGCGACAGCAGCACGAAGTTCGGCATCCCACCCGGCCCTTTGACCACGAACATGCACAGGTGCGACGGTCGCCATTGCACGGCACCGCCCAGCACCGAGGGCGTGATCGACGCCCGAGCAGCGTGCCGTCCGAAGCCCTGACCCATGGGACAAGCTGCACGGACTGCTCGGCCGGCAGGCGCAGGAGCGCCGCGCCCCAGGCGGCCCAGTCGCGGCTTCGACCGGCTCGGAGAGCGGGCCCGAGTTTCCGATGCGGGTGATGCAGCCGAAGCCCACGATACCGAAGCGCACCGCCGCGAGCCCGGCGAGGCGCCCGCCCGAAGGTGACCGAGATGGCCCCGATAAAGGGAGCGACAGCGCCTCGCTGGCAATGCCCTGCCGGCCATGGGGTAGCCATCGAGGCAGGTCATCATCTCCGGTTCATCACCGGGGATGTTGAGCAGGATCGTGCTGATC
>NZ_JAATOS010000149.1:0-8696 GCF_011806505.1 Salipiger sp. HF18
CTCGAAAAGGAGCGCCGCGGCGACTACCGCGGCAAGACCATCCAAGTCATTCCGCACGTCACCAACGAGATCAAGGATTTCATCTCGATCGGCGAGGATGAGGTCGACTTCATGCTCTGCGAGATCGGCGGCACCGTCGGCGACATCGAGGGCCTGCCCTTCTTCGAGGCGATCCGCCAGTTCGCGCAGGACAAGCCGCGCGGCCAGTGCATCTTCATGCACCTGACGCTGCTGCCCTACATCAAGGCCTCGGGCGAGCTGAAGACCAAGCCGACCCAGCACTCGGTGAAGGAGCTGCGCTCCATCGGTCTCGCCCCCGACATCCTCGTGTGCCGCTCGGAAGGCCCGATCCCGCAGAAGGAACGCGAGAAGCTCGCGCTGTTCTGCAACGTGCGCCCAGACAGCGTGATCGCCGCGCAGGACCTTACGTCGATCTACGATGCGCCGCTGGCCTATCACCGCGAGGGGCTCGACCAGGCGGTTCTGGACGCCTTCCAGATCACCCCGGCCCCGCGTCCCACGCTCGACAAGTGGGAAGACGTGTCCGAGCGCATCCACAACCCCGAGGGCGAGGTCAACGTCGCCATCGTCGGCAAGTACACGCAGCTCGAGGATGCCTACAAATCCATCGCCGAGGCGCTGACCCATGGCGGCATCGCCAACCGGGTGAAGGTCAAGCTGAACTGGGTCGACGCAGAGCTCTTCGAGCGCGAGGACCCGGCCCCCTACCTCGAGAACTACGACGCGATCCTCGTGCCCGGTGGCTTCGGCGAGCGCGGCACCGAGGGCAAGATCAAGGCCGCCAAGTTCGCGCGCGAGCACAAGGTGCCCTATCTCGGCATCTGCCTCGGCATGCAGATGGCCGTCATCGAGGCCGCCCGCAACGTCGCGGGCGTCAAGAAGGCCGGCTCCGAGGAGTTCGACCACGAGAAGGGCGAGAAGCGCTTCGAGCCGGTGGTCTACCACCTCAAGGAGTGGGTGCAGGGCAACCAGCGAGTCAACCGCTCGGTCGCCGACGACAAGGGCGGCACCATGCGCCTTGGCGCCTATGACGCGGTGCTGGCCGAGGGCTCAAAGGTGGCGAACGTCTACGGCACCACCACCATCGACGAGCGCCACCGTCACCGCTACGAGGTCGACATCAAGTACCGCGATGCGCTCGAGAAGGGCGGGCTCTGCTTCTCCGGCATGTCGCCCGATGGCCGCCTGCCCGAGATCATCGAGTGGCCCGACCACCCGTGGTTCATCGGCGTGCAGTTCCACCCCGAGCTGAAGTCCAAACCCTTCGACCCGCACCCGCTGTTCAAGGACTTCGTCCGCGCAGCGAAAGAGGTCAGCCGGCTCGTGTAATTGGTGAGGGGCTGTAGATGTGATACACATCCGGTTGTGCGATCTGGCAACCGGAGTGTCACATGCCCCAGCCCCCGGTCACGAAACCTGTCTACCGTGCCGCCGGCGGCCGCACGGTGTGGGTCACGCTCGACGACGGTCCGCATCCCAGCCGCACCTCGCAGATCCTGTCGGCGCTCGGGCGCCACGGGGTCAAGGCGGTGTTCTTCGTGGTCGGCACCAACGCCAAGGCACAACCATCGCTGCTGCGTGACATCTCGGGCGCTGGTCACCTGATCGGCAACCACACCTGGGACCACCCCGATCTCTCCAGGCTCTCGGCCTCGGCGGTCCGTGACCAACTCGAGCGCACCCGTGACGTCATCGCCCAGTACCCGGGCGGCACGACGCTGTTCCGCCCGCCGTACGGCGCCCATAACGCCACGGTCGACAAGGTGGTGTCGCAGCTCGGCTACCGCTCGATCCTGTGGTCGGTGGACACGCTGGACTGGAACAAGTCCTACAAGCCCGACAAGTGGATCCAGCACGGGCTCGACCAGATCCGCAACCGGACCTCGAGCCTCGTGCTGGCGCATGACATCCAGAAGACCACGGCGGCGCATTTCGACGCCTTCCTGTCACGCATCTCGTCGCTGTCGAAGACCGCCTTCGGAGCGCCGCAGGACATCTGACGCCGGACCGGCCGGAACGCGGCAAGCGCCCCGGCCAGCACCATGTCAGCGCGGTTCGAAGATCTCCGGCAGGTCGGTCTGGTCGGGCACCTCCGGCTCGCCCTCGACCTCGCCCTCGGGCTCGTAATCGATCTCGATGTCCTGTTCCGACCGGCCCTCGCCACCCTGCCGCTCGTTGTCGGGGTTCAGGCTGGGGAAGATGTTGGGATACTGCCGGATGATCCGCTTCTCGAGCCGCTCGAGGTAGAGGATCAGCTCCGAGAGCGTCGGATCGTTCTTCTCGACATAGGACTTGGCGTCGCGCATCGCTTGCTGCATCGCCGGCGGCGGCACGGCGGCCATGCTGTAGTAGTAGTTCCAGCGCGGTCCGCCGAGCCAGACCGCCGCGAACATGACCTGCGCTCGCGGCTTGGCGGTGCCACCGGCGACCAGCGCGTCGTAGAACATGCGGTGCACGTCCTGCCAGCGGCCGTTGTGGTACATCGCCCCGCCCTCGTTCCCGACGCCGCAATAGGCGTCGTGCACGGCGCCCGCGTTGACGTATTCCGGCGCGGTGGGATTGCCGACGATGGACACGAAGATCGCGGGGATCGAGGCCCCATCGGTGAGCGTGCCCGACGGTGCCAGCCATTCCCGGTTCTGCGCGTCCCGGAAGTGCAGAGTCTCCACCACCGGGTAGAAGGTGTAGGGCCGCTTTGGCAGGGTTACTGGTCGCGACCGGTCGACCTTCAGCGGGCTGTTTTCGTAGGAACAGGTGGGCCGCGTCGTGCAATTCACGTCCGAGAGCGTCCGGACCTCGTTCACGTCCTGCATGGTGGGGGTGCAGGCCGTGAGCGCCAGCAATAGCCCGGCAGCCATCTTGTATCTGGTCATGTCAATTCCTGAGGTTCTAAAAAACGGGTCGCGCAATCATGGGGAGAGAATTGCGACAGGCGTCAATTGACCCCGAACCGGCCCGGAAGTCAATTTCCCATGTCAGGCCGTGCGATTGACCCATGTCAAGAAACACATTCCATACCAGTGATATGGAAAAGTTGCGAACGCCCCTTCGGAGAGACCGACATGCTCAGACTTGCAGGCATTCTCTACTCGATGATCGCCACAACCCTTGCGGGCAGCCTCGTGGTCGCGACCCTCGTCACCGGCTACGACACGCTGGCGCCGATCCTGATCGCGGCCGCCGCCGGCGCGCTCGCGGCATTGCCCGTCACGTGGCTCGTGACGCGGGCGATCTATTCGGAGAGCTGATCCAGCAGGCCACGCGCCGCGGTCTCGATCAGGTCGAGCGCCCCGTCGAAATCGCGGGTGTAGTAGGGGTCGGGCACTTCGGTCGCGCCAGTCGTCGGCGCGTAGTCGGTGAAGAGCCGCAGCGTGGCGCGGCCACCCTCTGGCTGCATCCGTCGCAGATGCGCGAAGTTCTTGTCGTCCATGGCGAGGATCAGGTCGTAGCGCTCGAAATCCGCGCGCTGCACCTGCCGGGCCCGGAGCGGCGACAGGTCGTAGCCGCGCGCCTTCGCCGCGTCCTGCATCGGTCCATAGGGCGGCTCTCCCACGTGCCAGTCACCGGTCCCGGCACTGTCGATCTCCAGCGCCACGCCACGCGCCTCGGCCATACGTCGCAGCACGCCCTCGGCCGAGGGCGAGCGGCAGATATTGCCGAGACAGACGAAGAGGATACTCTGGGCCATCGGGGCACCTCCTTTTGCCCCGAGCCTAACCTCTGAGAGAAGAAGGGAAAAGCATGGCCGGAAAGATCGTGGTCCTCACCGGTGCGGGGATCTCTGCCGAAAGCGGGCTGGGCACCTTCCGCGACGAGGGCGGGCTCTGGGCGAAGCACTGCATCGAGGATGTGGCCACGCCCGAGGGCTTCGCCCGCGATCCCGCGCTCGTCCACCGCTTCTACAACGCCCGGCGGATCCAGGCGGCGGAGGCCCTGCCCAACGCCGCCCACGAGGCGCTGGCGCGGCTGCAGCGCGACTGGCCCGGCGAGGTGGTCATCGTGACCCAGAACGTCGACGGCCTGCACGAGAAGGCCGGCGCCACGGCGATCCACATGCACGGAGAGCTGTCCTCGGCGCTCTGCTACCGCTGCGGCCACCGCTGGCCCTCTCCGCCCGAGATGGCCCCGGGCGAGCCTTGCCCCGCCTGTCACGCCCGCGCCGGGCGGCCCGACATCGTCTGGTTTGGCGAGATGCCCTACCACATGGAGGAGATCGCCGACCACCTTCAGACCTGCGATCTATTCGCCTCGATCGGCACCTCGGGGCAGGTCTACCCGGCGGCGGGTTTCGTGCAGGAGGCGGCCTATGCCGGCGCCCGCACCATCGAGCTCAACCTCGCGGACAGCGAGATCAGCCGCGCCTTCGAGGATCACCGCGTCGGCCCCGCCAGCCGCGTCGTGCCGCAGTGGGTGGCCGAGCTTCTGGCCTGACGCCCTCCCCCGCCGGACATGCAAAGGCCGCGCGCGGATCCCCGCACGCGGCCCCTCGTCCGGCTGTTAGCCGACTCAGTTGCTCATGGCGCCGTGCTCGGGCTGGCGCTCGAGATCGACGGGGATCTCGACCTCGACGTCGCCGGCCTTCTCGAAGCTCAGCGTCACCGCGACCGTGCTGCCCTGCTCGAAGGGCGCGGTGAGCCCCATGAACATGACGTGGTCGCCGCCGCGCTGCAGCGTGTGCTCGCCCTGCGCGGGGATCACGAAGCCCTCCTCGACGTGGACCATCTTCATGACGCCGTTGCCGTCGTCCTTGTGGGTGTGCAGCTCGACCTTGGCCGCCGCATCCGAGGTGGCCGACACCAGGCGGTCGTCCTCGTCGCCGCTGTTGGCGATCACCATGAAGGCGGCACCGGTCTTGGCGCCGGGCATGGCGCTGCGGGCATAGGCCTCCTGCACCGTGATGTCGGCAAGCGCAGGCATGGCAAGGGCCAGCGACGCGGCGCCGGCGAGAATCAGGGAGTTCATGTTGTCGTTCCTTTGTTCGATCTGGTTGTCCGGATGGGGTCAGATCGACGTCGGCGGCCCCCGCGCCTGCGGTGCCGGGCTGCGCTGCCCCTCGGTCCGCAGCGCCACGGCAACGGGCACGACGGGCACCCAGCGCTCGGCCCGAGCGGCGGGCTCCCAGCCGGAATCGAGGCCGGAGAACAGCGTCAGAAGCCCGTCGGGACAGACATGCACCTGGCTCACCGGCTGGCCGTTCTCGTCCACCAGCACCGTGACCAGCCCGAGGCCCGAGCAGATCACCAGCTGCCCCGCGGGCGCGGGCTGGGCGCGCGCCACGGCCATCTGGTAGCCGGTCAGGGCCAGCACCAGGGCAAACAAAAATGCGGTCAGAGGATATCTTTTCCGGGGCATCAGCCAAGAATTAGGCAGATCATCCCGTAATGTCACGTGACAAAAGGAAACAGCCCCGGCGCGAACGGCGCCGAGGCTGTTGATAACTCCGTGGAGAGCGAATCAGGCCTTGGCGGCCTGTGCCTTCGCGATCTCTTTCTTGAGCTTCAGAGCGTTGGTGCTGAGCTCGGTGTCCTTGGCCTTGGCCAGGAACTTGTCGAGACCACCGCGGTGATCCACCGAACGAAGAGCCGACGCGGAGATGCGCAGCTTGACGCCGCGGCCGAGGGTCTCGGACTGCAGCGTCACATCGTTCAGGTTCGGCAGGAAACGCCGCTTGGTCTTGTTGTTGGCGTGGCTCACGTTATGACCCGTCATCGGGCCTTTGCCGGTCAGTTCGCATACGCGCGACATGGGTCCATCCTCATTGTCTCGGGGCGGGAAACCGACTGGCTGGCAGCGCGGGCCGATCATTCCGCCAATATCAAAGGGCGCCACAGTGGCGCCCGGAATCTGGTCGGGCTTCTCTAGCTCCAAGCCCAAACCGCGTCAACCCTTTCGTCGAAAGCCCTTGCGGCAACGACTTCGGGGACATCCGGGCCGCCCTCATGGCATCGGGCTCAGCCCTTGTCCACCACCGGAATCACCTCTCCTGCCCACGCGGCGAAGCGCCCGGCCAGCGCCTCGCGCCCGTGCCGCGCCGCGACCCGGCCCATGTGCAGGTGATAGCTCGGCGACACCCGCCGCGCGGCCCTGTGCAACGCGATCAGCGCCTCCGGCCGGGCCTCGCCCTGCGCCAGCGCCGCCTGCATCGCGGGAAAGGCCCCGCCCTGCCGCAGCACCCGGGTCGGCGGGTGGCCTCCGCCCGCCAGCCGGCAGATTCGCAACCCCGGGAAAAACGCCTGCGCCATCCGCGCATGGGCGAGGTCGTTGGCGACGAACGGATCGCACAGCACCACGCCCCGCAGCCCGCGCGCCCCGTGCGTGGCGAGATCCCCGAGCGCCGGGTCGAAGTTCCGCGCCTCCGCGCGGTAGCGCAGGTCGAAGGGCACCACCTTGGGGGCAATCGACACCTGCGGCGCCACCGCGATCACCTGCGACATCCGCAGCGCTCCGGAGAATCGCAACGCCCCGTAGCCGCCCATCGAGAAGCCCATCGACACCACCCGGCGGAATCGCCCCGAGAGCGCCCGCAACGCCGCCTCCAGCGCCACGGTCTCGGCATTGACGAACCAGTCGTTCCACAGGCTCTGGATGTGAAGATGCGCATAGCCCCGCGCGGTGAAGGCCCGGACCGGCCGCGCCAGCTCGAAACTGCCGGGCACGCCCACCCGTTGCCGGAAGCTCACGAAGAGCCGCTTGCGGTCCGGCCTGAACAGGTCCGCGCGCAGCAGGGCCCCGTCGAAGAGCCGCTCGCCCCTCATGCCGGGGCGGATTCTCCCAGGTAGCCCCCGAGCAGGTCCTCGGCCGCCGCCGCGGCGCTGATCTCGCCCGCCTCGACCTGCTGTGCGAGCGCCGCCATGGCGCCCTTCCCCGGCTCCCGCCGCAGCCGCGCCAGCAGCCCCTCGCGCACCTCCGCCTCGAACCAGAACCGCGCCTGTTCGGCCCGCCGGCCGGCGAAATGCCCGGTCTCGCGGCGCCACTCGGCCAGCGCCGTCATCTCGTCCCAGGCCCGGTCGAGCCCGTGTTCCTCGACCGCCGAGACGGTAAGCGCCTTTGGGTAGCCCTCCGGATCCTGAGGCCGCTTGCGCAGCAGCCGCAGCGCGCCGGCGTAATCCGCGCAGGTGCGGGTGGCGGTGCTCTTGAGCTCGCCGTCGGCCTTGTTCACGAGGATGATGTCCGCCGTCTCCATGATGCCGCGCTTCACCCCCTGCAGCTCGTCGCCCCCGGCGGGCGCCAGCAGCAGCAGGAACAGGTCCGACATCTCCGCCACCACGGTCTCGGACTGGCCCACGCCCACGGTCTCGATGAGGATGACGTCGAAGCCCGCCGCCTCGCAAAGATCGATCGCCTCGCGGGTGCGCCGCGCCACCCCGCCCAGGTGCGACTGCGACGGCGAGGGCCGGATGAAGGCGCCCGGATCGCGGCTCAGCCGCTCCATGCGGGTCTTGTCGCCAAGAATCGACCCGCCCGACCGCGCCGAGCTCGGATCCACTGCCAGCACCGCAACCTTCAGCCCCTGCGCGGTCAGCATCATCCCGAAGGCCTCGATGAAGGTCGACTTGCCGACCCCCGGCGTGCCCGAGAGCCCGACCCGCAGCGCCTCGCGCCCCTGTCCGCGCAGTTCCTCGATCAGTTCGCGCGCCTGCGCCCGGTGATCCGCCCGCCCGCTCTCCACCAGCGTGATCGCCCGCGCCAGCGCGCGCCGCTCACCCTTCAGGATGCGTTCCGACAGATCCGCGATGTTCATACCGTCTCTCCACCCGTTGACGCCCCCGAATTGACCCGCAGCGCCCCCCGATGTCCACCCCGTTTCCGGGACCGCGCCGCGTCCGCCCTTCATCTTGCCGGGCAAACTCCGGGGGTGAGGCCGCAGGCCGAGGGGGCAGCGCCCCCTTTCACCCCCGCCACCGGCACCACGGCCCTCCCGACCCACCACACCGACCAGACCACCGACAAAGCCGCCCCTCTCGACGCCACGCCCGCCATCGCGCATAACCCCGCCATGACCCGCCTGCCCATCGACGACGCCCTGCCTTCGCTCATCGCCGCGCTTCGTGCGCGGGGCCGTGCCGTGCTGCAGGCGCCGCCGGGCGCCGGCAAGACCACGCGGGTGCCGCTTGCGATGCTCGACGCAGGGCTCACCATCGACCGGATCGTCATGCTCGAACCCCGACGCCTCGCCGCGCGCGCGGCGGCGCAGCGCATGGCTGAGACGCTGGGCGAGGCGCCGGGCGAGACCGTCGGCTACCGCATCCGCGGCGAGGCCAAGGTCTCGGACGCAACCCGGATCGAGGTGGTGACCGAGGGCATCCTCACCCGCATGATCCAGTCCGACCCGGCGCTCACCGGCGTCGGCGCGGTGGTCTTCGACGAATTCCACGAACGCTCGCTCAACGCCGATCTCGGCCTCGCCCTCTGCCTCGAGATCGCCGGTGCCCTGCGCGACGACCTGCTGTTGCTGGCGATGTCCGCCACCCTCGACGCGGAGCCCGTGGCCGAGCTGATGGACGCGCCCATCGTCACCTCCGAGGGGCGCGCCTTCCCGGTCGAGACCCGCTGGCTCGACGCCCCGCTGCCGAAACAGCGCCGCTTCGAGGAGGCGATGGCCGATCTCGTCGCCCGCGCCGCCGCCGAGACCGAGGGCGGCATCCTCGCCTTCCTGCCCGGCGAGGGCGAGATCC
>NZ_JAATOS010000150.1:0-8530 GCF_011806505.1 Salipiger sp. HF18
TCGGCGCGCCGGGCTACGGCGACCTGACGCTGCAGCCCCGCATCGCCGCCGCGCGCGAGCTGCGCGCCAACCGCCCCAGCCAGGCCGAGGCCGAGGCACAGCTGCCCGCCACCGCGCCGGTCGAGGCGCCCGAGGACTACCTCGCGCTGGTGACCCGGCTGCGTGAGGCGGTGCGCACGCGCCCCGACGACATCCAGGGCCACGTGCTGCTGGCCCGCTCCGAGGCCGCGCTCGGCAATTACGCCGCCGCCTATGACGCGCAGCGCCGGCTGATCGAGCTCAAGGGCGAAAGCGCCACCGCGGGCGACTACGCCGATCTCGCCGACATGCTGGTGCTGGCCGCCGGCGGCTACGTCTCGCCCGAGGCCGAGACGGTCCTCGACGAGGTCATGGCCCGCGATCCGCAGAACGGCGTCGGCCGCTACTACGGCGGGCTCATGATGGCGCAGACCGGCCGCCCCGACACCGCCTTCCGGCTCTGGGACCGGCTGCTGCGCAACAGCCCCGCCGATGCCCCCTGGGTGGCACCGATCCGCGCCCAGATCGGCGACCTTGCGCTCGCCGCCGGGGTCAACGACTACCAGCTCCCCGACGCGGCCCCCGCGCAAACCCAGCCCCCCGCCCTCGCCGGCCCCACCGCCGGCGACGTCGAGGCCGCGTCCGAGCTTTCCGGCACCGACCGCCAGCAGATGATCGAGGGCATGGTCGACCGGCTCGGCGAACGGCTCGCGACCCAGGGCGGCAGCCCCGAGGAATGGTCCCAGCTGCTGGGCGCGCTCGGCGTGCTCGGCCGCACCGACCAGGCGGCCGAGATCTGGCGCGAGGCCCAGACCATCTTTGCCGGCAACCCGCAGGCGCTCGACACCGTGCGTCAGGGGGCGGCCCGCGCCGGAGTGGCAGAATGACCTCCCGTGCTTCATCTTGCCAGGTAAACTCCGGGGGAGTCGCACAGCGACGGGGGCAGAGCCCCCTCCGGCGCCGGAGGACCGCGCGATGATCCACGAACAGATCGAGGAGTTCGCCGCCACCCTGCCGCCGCTGCGCGCGCTCGCCGGGCTCGACCTCGGCACCAAGACCATCGGCGTGGCGCTCTCCGACCGGCTGCTCACCGTGGCGACGCCGCTCGAGACGGTGAAGCGCAAGAAGTTCACCCAGGACGCCGCCCGCCTCGTCGAGATCCTGCGCCAGCGCGAGATCGCCGGCGTGGTGCTCGGCCTGCCGCGCAACATGGACGGCTCCGAGGGCCCGCGCTGCCAGTCCACCCGCGCCTTCGCCCGCAACTTCAGCCAGCTCTGGGACGGGCCGATCACCTTCTGGGACGAGCGCCTCTCCACCGTCGCCGCCGAACGCGCATTGCTCGAGGCCGACACCTCGCGTCGCAAGCGCGCCGAGCTCATCGACCACGTGGCCGCCTCCTACATCCTGCAGGGCGTGCTCGACCGGCTGCGCAACCTGAGATCCGCCTGATGAGTCAAGCGCCCGGCGCCATCGAAAGCCCCTGCACCGGCGTCTGCACCATCGCGCCCGCGGCCCGGATCTGCCGCGGCTGCCTGCGCAGCATCGACGAGATCACGCAATGGGCGCGGCTGACTCCGCAGGCCCGGCGCGAGATCATGCGCGACCTGCCCGCCCGCGCCCCGCTGCTCGACGACTGAAGCGCGACGACGGGCCTGCCGAAAACCGGCCCAGACCCCGTCCGCCGGTCAGAAGAACGACTTGCGCAGCATATTGGCGGCCACCACGAGGATGAACACGGCAAAAGTGCGCCGCAGGGTCCGCTCCTCGACCGCATGCGCCAGCCGCGCGCCCAGCGGCGCCGTGATCAGCGTCATCGAGATGGCGACGGCGAAGGCGCCGAGGTTCACCGCCCCCAGCGTCAGCGGCGGCCGCACCGCCTCGGGGATCTCGACAAAGAAGAAGGCCAGCACCGAGGGCAGCGCGATCGACAGTCCGAAGCCCGCCGCTGTGGCAACGGCTCGGTGCATCGGCACCGAGCAGAGCGTCATCAGCGGCACCGCGAAGCTGCCGCCACCGATCCCCATTAGCACCGACAGGAACCCGATCCCCGAGGCGATGAGCTCGCGCAGCCCCGCCCCCGGCATCCGGTCCGACAGCCGCCAGCTGCGCCGGCCGAAGGCGAAGTAGAGCCCGATGACGATGGCCACGCATCCGAAGAGCGCCTGCAGGAAGGCCGAGTCCAGCCGCGACACGGTCAGCACACCCACCAGCGCACCCAACGCGATGCCCGGCGCCCAGCGTTTCAGGATCTGCCAGTCGACCGCGCCCTTGCGGTTGTGCGCCGCCACCGAGCGGATCGAGGTGACGATGATGGTCGCCAGCGACGTGGCGAGGCAGACCTGCATGAGCTGCGGGCTGCCGTAGCCGAGCGTCTCGAAGGTGAAGAGGAAGGCGGGCACCAGCAGGATGCCGCCGCCCACCCCGAGCAGCCCCGCAATGAGCCCGGCAAAGGCGCTGGACGCAACGAGCAGCCCCACGAGGGGCAGGAGAGTCGGGAGTTCGGGCAACGTGGAAGCCTTCCAGCTGGTATACCGGCCGCTTAGACCCCTGCCCGTCCGGCTGCAAGCCCCCCCCCCGGGGCCGGGTCAGGCCACTTCGATCCGCCCGCGCGCGGCCTTGACGCCCTCGGGGCCGGCACCGTCCCGCGCCGCGTGCCCGACTGCAAGCCTCGGTCCCGGGCCGAGCCCCGCAGTCCGCGCTCAGACGGCGACCTCGATACTCCATCGCCCCTCAACGAGGTCTGGCGCGGAACCGTCCGGCGCCCGGCCCAACCGAAAGCCCCGGCCGCAGGCCAGACGCCCGGGCCGAAGCTCAGGCGGCGACCTCGATCCGCTCGAGCGCCGCCTCGACGACCTCGGGGCCGGCACCGTCCCGCGTCGCCCGCTCGGAGAGCACCCGCCGCCAGCCGCGCGCGCCGGGTCGTCCGGCGAAGAGGCCCAGCATGTGCCGCGTCACCTGGTGCAGCTTGCCGCCGTCGCTCAGGTGGCGCTCGATATAGGGCAGCATGGCGCGGGCGATCTCCTCGGGCGACGGCGTCTCGCGTTCCTCGCCCCAGATCCGCGCGTCCGCTTCGGCGAGGATGTCCCACGGCTGGTGATAGGCAGCGCGCCCCACCATGACGCCGTCGAGCCCCTCGTCGAGCAGCTTCTCCACCGTCCCGAGGCTTTCGACGCCGCCGTTCAGCGACACGTGGAGGTCCGGAAACGCTGCCTTCATCTCGTGCACGATCGCGTAGTCGAGCGGCGGGATCTCGCGGTTTTCCTTGGGGCTCAGCCCCTGCAGCCACGCCTTGCGGGCATGGATCGCGATCCGCCGGCATCCGGCCCCGCGCACCTTGTCGATGAACGCGGGCAGCACCTCACGAGGCTCCTGGTCGTCGACGCCGATCCGGCACTTGACCGTGACCTCGACCGCGGTCGCTTCCTGCATGGCCGCAACGCAATCGGCCACCAGCTCCGGCCTCTTCATCAGAACTGCCCCGAAGGTTCCCGACTGCACCCGGTCCGAGGGGCAGCCGCAGTTGAGGTCGATCTGGTCATACCCCGCCGCCCCGCCGAGCTTGGCCGCCTGCGCGAGCTCGTCGGGATCCGAGCCGCCGAGCTGCAGCGCCACCGGGTGCTCCTCGGGGTTGAAGTCGAGCAGATGCACCGCCCCGCCCCGCACCAGCGCTGGCGCCGTGACCATCTCGGTATAGAGCAGCGCATTGCGCGACAGCAGCCTGTGCAGGTAGCGGCAATGCCGGTCGGTCCAGTCCATCATGGGCGCCACAGACAGGCGGGCAGCCGTTGATATGCCTTGTTTTTCAATTTTATCAGACACTTATCTTCGCCTCGCCTTCGTCTCGTTCCGGCCTGTTCTGTACCAAATACACCGATTTCGACGCCGGACTTGGTACAATGTACCAAATAGGATTCCCATGTACCAAGTCAGGAGGTCATCATGGGCTCGATCAGTATACGCAAGCGAAAGGATGGCAGCAGCGGCTACCTTGCGCACCTGCGAGTGATGCGAGAAAGAACCTCCTAACATGAGACGAAGACCTTTGACAGACGCCCTGCGGCCACCGCCTGGATAGAGAAACGTGAGAAAGAGCTAGCAAAGCCTAGTGCGTTGGAAGGCCTGAACGTCTCCGACCCTCTGCTGTCCAAAGCGATCGAGCGCTACTCCGAAGAGGCCGTAAAGGAAATCGGTCGCACAAAGGCGCAGGTTCTCAGGACCATCGCGACCTGTCGTCTGTCTCAGGGCCATGCCAAACAACACCTTCATTGTCGGGCACGACTGGATGGCGGCGTCGCTGCAGGTCCGCTGCCGTCCACGCCTGCCTGTCGGTACGGCATCCCAGCTCATGGTGGGACCGAACCAACCTCTCGTGACATTGCTGCGCAATGCACTGACGGTCAACGGATCGTCAGAGAGCCCCGGCGCTTGAGCGCTTCATTGCAGGCAGGCCAGTTCCTGGTCCTGTAGGCTGGGGGGGGCTCATGAATCCCACCTACCACTCTGGATTCACAAGATGAATCGCTCACGAGATTTGTACAACAGAGCCCCTCTCCACCGAAAACGGCGTCTTGCAGACCACCGCGCTCTCAATCCGGAATGGCCGGATAGCGGCGATCTGGATAGTGAGGAACCCCGAAAAGCTCCAACACCTGCGCTCGCGCGGTTAGACGCAGAAAACTGTCGCGCACGGTGCCTGCTATGTAGCTGATGACGTACGATCCCCCCATATCGGTCGATCAGCCACTCTGGTCTGCTATCGTGGCGCTATCGAATGTCGTGGAAGGGCTCGAAGCGGCGCTGCGGCGGACAGCGAAACGCGGTTGGCGGAGGCACATGGAGATCCAGGCCCTGACCGGACCTTCGGCGGGAAGACCGACGCCACGATAAGACTTACCCTACGTAGCCATGCGCACGTGTGGCATCCCGTCGAGGGAGGGAAATCCGCCCGGACTTTCCTCACTGTCAGATTTGTCGCCGCTGCATCTCGCGATGACAGCAGCAACAAACCTTGGACAAACCAGGCTTTCGCGACGCTACGCGCAAAAGCCTGACGTGTCCGGATACACCCATGGCCCGTTCCTGCCTGGGGACGGATAGCGTTTAACCCGTCCGGCGCTCTACGCCTGCCGTCACCTCGACGGTCACGTGCTCCATCCCGGTCGTCTCGCGCACGCGGCCTTTCACGGCGCGGCGCACGTCGTCCGCCACCGCGCCCGGCGCGAGCTCGACCTCCAGCGTGGCCATGGGCCGCTCCTGTGTGATCGACCAGGCGTGGACGTGATAAGCGCGGGCCACGCCGGGCAGCGTGGCTTCCAGGTCGGTCGCGACGGCGCGGGCGTCGAAGCCCGCCGGTGCGCCTTCGAGCAGGATGTGGCCGCTCTCGCGCACCACGGACCACGCCGAGCGCAGGATGATGAGAGCAACCAGCACCGACAGGATCGGGTCGATGGGGGTCCAGCCTGTCCAGATGATGATGAGCGAGGCCGCAATCGCCGCGACCGAGCCGAGCAGATCTCCCATGACGTGCAGGGCGGCGGCACGGACGTTGAGGTTGTCGCCCTCCGCGCGGCTGAGCACCCAGAAGGCCAGAACGTTCACCACGAGCCCTCCCACGGCGACCCAGAGCATCATCCCGCCCAGCACCTCGTGCGGATCGCGCAGGCGTTGGATGGCCTCGACGACGATCCACCCCGCGATGGCGAACAGCATGACCCCGTTCACGAAAGCGGCCAGCACCGAAAATCGGTCGAAGCCGTAGGTCCGCTTCCAGTCCGCCGGTCGCCGCGCCAGCCGGAAGGCGAACCAGGCCAGCAGGAGCGAGGCGAAGTCCGTCAGCATGTGTCCCGCGTCGGCCAGGAGCGCGAGCGATCCGGAGATGAGCCCGCCGATGACCTCGGCCCCCATGAAGCCGCCCGTCAGGGCTGCGGCGATGAGGATGGCGCGTTCCTTGGACCGGCGCGCCTCGGGCGTGTCATTTGCCGAGAGGGTCGGGCCGTGCGAATGCCCCGCGTGTCGATGTGGGTGGCTGTGCCCATGCACGTGTGCATGATCGTGCCCGTGACTGTGATCGTGTCCCATCACCGCCCCTCCGCCCGAAGGCCCTTGTCAGCCGGGCGCGCGACGCGGGCGTTTATCCCGTGGTGGATTTTGGGGGCATCGAAGCCCGGCAGGTCGGGGCTGCGGAGGTGTCGGTCGGTCATGGCAGTGCTCTTGATTCGTTTCGTCCCCATGGCAGATACGATCTACAGCGACTGTAGCTTCAAGGGATAATCGCGATGCAGGGCCATTCCATCGGTGCGCTCTCCAGGCGCACGGGCGTGAAGGTGACGACGATCCGCTACGATGAGGGGCGTGGTCTTTTGCCCGATCCCGGCCGCACGGGCGGGGGGCAGCGCCGCTATGGCGACGCCGAGCTGGACCAGTTGTCCTTTATCGCCCATGCCCGGCAGCTCGGTTTCGACCTCGACGCCATTGCCGAACTGATCGCGTTGCAGGAGACACCCCATGCTGCCCATGGCGCCGCGCACCGCATCGCGAAGGATCGGATTATCGAAATCCCTGATCGGATCGCGCGGTTGCGGCGGCTGGAGGCTGAATTGGTGCGCGTTGTAAAGACCTGTGACGGTCAGTCCGATGGGCAACCCTGCCGGGTGCTGCACGCCCTGGCCGATCATCAGGCGTGCGAAGGCGAGCACTGAGACCTGCTTGAGATCACAAGGAGGTTTGAAGGTGAACACGTCGCGTGTCGGGGCGCGGGCCACGCCGGAGCATGCGCCAAGCGGCGATTGTGGACGACACTCGGTAGCTCCGATCGCTCTTCCCTACCGTGAACGGTTCCGCTCGAGCAGATAGCGGCTTGGTGGCTTGCCGACCATCTTTCGAAACATGGTCACGAAACTGCTGGCGCTTTCATAGCCGAGATCGATGGCGACGGACTGAACCGACTGACCAGCGCTCAGCCGCCGCAAGGCAAGCACGATATGCAACTGTCGGCGCCAGCGGCCGAAACTCATGCCCACCTCTTCGGCCAACAAACGGCTCAGGCTGCGCTCGCTGAGCGCGACGCGGGAGGCCCACTCCGCGACGCTCGCGTGATCCGCAGGCGCCGCGATCAACAGGTCGGTGAGCTTCTTCAGGCGCGGATCGCCGGGGATGGGCAGGCAGAGATCCTCGACCGGTGCCGCAGCCAGCTCATCGAAGAGAACGGACACGATCCGGCCATCCGGACCGTCGACGTCGTAGAGGTCTGGCAGAGCGTTCGCCCGCAGCAGCAATTCGCGGAAAAACCGCGACACCGTGATCGTGCAGCAGTCTTTCGGCAGGTTCGCGGAGTCGGGAGGATCAATGAAAAGAGAGAGACACTCCACCTCGCCCGAGCCGAAAACGGAATGGGGCAGCCCGCCGGGAATCCACACGGCGCATTGCGGCGGTACGATCCAGACTGCGCCGTCGACCTCGCAATTGACGACGCCCCGCACCGTGAAGAGCAGTTGCGCCTTTTGGTGGTGGTGCCGGGGCGATTGCTCCAGGGCATCAAGGGTGGCGACCGCGTTGGCTGCCACCAGCGCACGCGGGATCTCGTCGACATAGGCAAGCCAGTCGCGACGGACGTCCAGATACATCTCAGACCTCGGCATTCTCAGATCAGGCCGGATTGAAACATATCGTGGCAGGGTTGCGCAATGACGCCACGTGCCGGCTGGCGTATTGCTGTGAGGCAGAGGCGGCCGGCGGATCTTGTGATCGCGCTCCGTCGCTGGAGGGGCAGAGCTGACCTGCCCGACACATAGGCACAGGAGTTTCCACGTGATCGACAATGCCCCGGTCAAGCTCGCGCTCGCATGGCTCATCCCTGCAGTTGGCGCCGCACTCTTTGTCACGATCCAGTGCTTTTCCTATCTGAACGTCTATGTCGGCAGCGGCGGAACGATGCAGGCCATGACGTTCGATCCCGCCGCCTTGTGGGGCGTGTCGATTTTCTACGGCGCCTGGGTCCTCCCGCCCTTGCTGGCGCTGGCCGCAAGGCGCGCGACCGATTGGGCGATGCTCGTCCTCGGCGGTCTGCTGTTCGTCATGAGCACGCTCGCTGGCATCTTCGATGGCGTGCGCGATGGCGGCCATCTCGTGGGTCTGGAACTGCTGGCTGTCACGCTGCCGGGCGTGGTCGCGCTTCTCTTTACATGGCAGCACATTCGTTCGACCTGAAACCGTCCATTCTCGCTTGGAGAAGACACATGCCCTTGGATATCAGGAATTTTCCGCTCGTCTGGATGAACTATGACGAAGCGCCCGATCACGACCACGACGAGGATTTCGAGGCACTCGAGGCGTGCTTCAGGCGCGGCGCACCGTTCGTGATCCTGAGCGATAATGCTCCGACCGAAGACGAAGAGCACGATCATAGCCAGGAAGAAAGGAAGCGCACAGCGCTGTGGATGAAGAAGCACAAGGCCGAATTGCGGACGCTGGTGCGGGCGATGATCGTGATTGAGCCGAGCGCCACCAAGCGTCT
>NZ_JAATOS010000014.1:0-35414 GCF_011806505.1 Salipiger sp. HF18
GCACCAGCATCGTGCCCTGCCGGTCCAGCACCTGGCACAGGCCCTGCAGCGACGGCGCCTCCGAGCGGTTGTGGGCATAGGAGACCACGCTGAGCGCGGCGCCGCGGTCCGGGTGCGGGCCGGTCTCGAAGGCGGTGATGGCGCTGTTGCGGATCGGCAGCTGCAGCTCGATCAGCGCAAGGTCGCGGCGCACCCGGGCGGTGGCGTCGGTGGCGGTGAAATCGTAGTCCGGGTGGGCGATGGCGCGGCGCACCCGGCGATAGGCGGCGGCGCGGCCGTTGCGCCAGCCGGCAAGGAACTGGATCTCGTCGACGGGCACCGGTTCCCCGGTGTCGACATCGTAAAGGCAATGGGCGGCGGTAAGCACGAGGTCGGGGGCGATCAGCGCGCCGGTGCAGAAGGCTTTGCCCGCGAGCTCGAGCCGCCCGACCGCCTCCCACTTGCGGCCGTCCTCGTGGCTGTGCATCGAGAACAGCCCGTCCGCGTAGGCTGCCGGAGCAAGGCAGAGCGCGAGAAGTGACAGCAATGCGCGCACGGATTTCCCCTCGATAAGGCCCACGGCATATCAACAGCTTTTGTCAGAATTCTGGCAGAGCTGCCGCGCGCCGATTGTCGGGGGTCACCCGCCCGCGGTCAAGGCGCGAGGCCGCGGTCCGCCGGTCGCCCAGTCGAGCAGTTCGACGGTATGCACAACCGGCACGCCGGTGCCCGAGCCGATCTGCATCATGCAGCCGATGTTGCCGGCGGCGATGATGTCGGGGGCCTTGGCCTCGAGCGTGCGGACCTTGCGCGCCTTCAGCTTGCCCGAGATCTCGGGCTGCAGAAGGTTGTAGGTCCCGGCGCTGCCGCAGCACAGATGCGGGTCGGAGGGCTCCACCACCTCGAAACCGGCGCGCCTGAGCAGGTCCTTGGGGAAGGTCTTGATCTTCTGTCCGTGCTGCAGCGAGCAGGCGGCATGGTAGGCGACGCGGGTGCCCTTGTCGGCGCCCTCGGGCAGGTCGAGCTGCATCAGCAGCTCGCTCACGTCCATGGCGATGGCCGAGACCCGCGCCGCATCCGCCGCCAGCGCATCGTTGCGGAACATGTGGCCGTAGTCCTTGACCGTGGTGCCGCAGCCGCTGGTGTTGATGACGATGGCGTCGAGCCCGTCCTCGTCCATCTCGCGGGTCCAGGCCCTGATGTTGCGGGCGGCGGAGCCGTGGCTCTCGTGTTCCTTGCCCATGTGGTGGGTGAGCGCGCCGCAGCAGCCCGCGCCCTCGACCACCACGACCTCGCAGCCAAGCCGGGTGAGCAGGCGGATGGTGGCGTCGTTGATGTCGGTGTTGAGCGCCTTCTGGGCGCAGCCGGTCATCAGCGCGACGCGCTTGCGGTAGCTGCCCTCGGCGGCAAAGCTCTGGGGGTCGTCGTTGCGGCTGACCGGCGGGATGGTCTTCGGCGCCATGTCGAGCATGGCGCGCAGCCGCGGGTCGGGCAGGAGGCGCGCAACGGGACGGCCGATCTTGGCGCCAAGCAGGGCCATCCGGAACCGGGTGGGGTGCGGGATGATCTGCGCCAGCAGCCAGCGCAGGGCGCGGTCGCTCCACGGCCGCTTGTAGTTTTCCTCGATATAGGCGCGGGCATGGTCGACGAGGTGCATGTAATGCACGCCCGAGGGGCAGGTCGTCATGCAGGCGAGACAGCTCAGGCAGCGGTCGACGTGCTTGACGGTCTTCTCGTCCGGCACGCGCTCGTTTTCGAGCATGTCCTTGATCAGGTAGATGCGCCCGCGCGGAGAATCGAGCTCGTCGCCCAGCACCTGGTAGGTGGGGCAGGTGGCGGTACAGAACCCGCAGTGCACGCAGGCGCGCAGAATCTCGTTGGCGCGGGCGGTGCCGGGATCTTGAAGCTGCTCGTCGGTGAAATTGGTCTGCATGGATCTGGTCTCAGGTAAGCATCGTCCGGGCGGTGGCGCGCCCGAACCAGGGAAGCGGAGTGGCGGGAAGGCCGGCGAGGGTCGCAAAGCGGCGCGCCTGCGGGGCGATGTGCCGGTCGCGACGCGCGGCGGTGACCACGGCGACGGTCAGCACACAGGCCTGCCACAGGGCAAGCAGCGAGGCCAGCCACGCCTCGTGGCCGCGTGTCAGCCGCGCCACCCGCGCCGCCGCGACGACGAGCGCCAGCGCCACGACCAGCGTGAGCGTCAGCGAGTGGCGCAGCTGAAGGTCCGGTGCGGAGATCAGCGATCCGTCCAGGAAGCAGGGCGTGAAGAGGAGGACGCCGTCGCGGGTCATGCCATCAGGCCGGGGTTCAGGATGCCGCGCGGGTCGAATCGCCGGCGCAGCCCCTCCGAAAGCGCCGCGACCGGCGCCGGTTCCGGTTGGAAGGTGGGCAGCCGGCCGGCGCCACGGACCCGCGTGGCATGGCCGCCAAGCCCCGCGAGCCGCGCCCGTGCGTCGGTGCCCTCGGGCAGCAGCGCCCAGACCAGCGCGCCGCCCCAGTCGAAGAGCAGCCCCGACGCGCCCAGCCGCTCGGCGACCGCGGGGCCGTCCGAGGGCTTGCACGAAACCTTCCAGACATCGCCTGCCCGGCCGTGGAACGGCTCGACGTCGCGCACCATGCGCCAGAGCGTGTCGATGCGCTCGGGGTCGCGTTCGACCTGCGGCGCATGCCCGGCGAACATCTCGTGCAGCCGTTCGGCGCGGTAGGCGACGGACTCGGCGAACCCCTCGATCCGGATCAGCGTCAGCGGCGCGCCGTCGGGCCCCTCGGGCAGATGCGCTGCGCCGGTCACGTCGAAGGGCGAGCCCAGGGCGTTCGACATCGCCCCGACGGCGGCATCGTTGCCAAGCCCCGGCAGCAGCACCGTGGCGCTGGCGGCGGGGCGCGGCAGCACCTTGAAGGCGACCTCGGTCAGCACCCCCAGAGTGCCCCAGCTCCCTGCCATGAGCTTCACCAGGTCGTAGCCGGTGACGTTCTTCATCACCCGCCCGCCGTTGCGCACGATCTGGCCGGCGCCGTCGACGAAACGCACCCCGAGCATGAAATCCCGGCAGGCGCCCACGGATATCCGCCGCGACCCCGAGACATTCGCCGCCGCCATGCCGCCGACGGTGGGCGCGCCCGAGGTGCCCAGCAGCCCGCGGTGATCCATCGGTTCGAAGGCGAGCCGCTGGCCCTCGGCCGCGAGCGCCGCCTCGACCTCGGCCAGCGGCGTGCCCGCCTGCGCCACCATGGTCAGCGCGCCGGGATCGTAGAGCGTGATGCCCGACAGCCCGCCGACATCCAGAACCTCGCCGGCCGAGTGGCCCACGGCACGTGTGCCGCCCCCCCGGACCCGCAGCGGCCCCTGCGCGGCTTCGATCATGCTGGCCAGCTCGGCCTCGGTCTCAGGTCTCATGTCTTCCAATGGCTCCAAATATCCCGGGGGAGTCCCGAAGGGACGGGGGCAGAGCCCCCTCCTCGTCCGCGTGTCGCCTCCCGGCGACGGGGGCAGATCCCCCTCCTTGTCCGCGTGTCGCCTCCTGACGACGGAAGCACAGCCCCCTCCTTGTCCGCGTGTCGCCTCCCCGCGACGGGGCCCGCGCCCCTCCTCATCCGCTCGTCCCCTCCTGACGACGGACCCCGCTGTCGATCTCACCGCCTCCCGGCGACACCCCGAGCCCGGACCACGCCGCCCAAACCCGTCATTCCGCGGCCAGCGTCCGCCGCGGCGCCGAGGCGTCGAGGGGGAACACCTTGGCGGGGTTCAGCAGCCACTGCGGGTCGAACACGTCCTTCACCGCCATCTGCGCATCGAGATCCACCGCCCCGTACTGCACCGACATCAGGTCGCGCTTCTCGATGCCCACGCCGTGCTCGCCGGTCAGGCAGCCGCCGACCTCGACGCAGAGCTTCAGGATCTCGGCCCCGAACTCCTCGCAGAGCTCGAGCTGCCCCGGCTGGTTGGCGTTGAACAGGATCAGCGGGTGCATGTTGCCGTCGCCCGCGTGGAAGACGTTGGCGACCTCGAGCCCGAACTGCTTCGACATCTCGCCGATGCGCTTGAGGACGAAGGGCAGTTCCGACACCGGGATGGTGCCGTCGAGGCACATGTAGTCGTTGATCTGGCCCATCGCCCCGAAGGCGCTCTTGCGGCCGAGCCAGATGCGGCCGGCCTCGTCGGCGTCCTTGGCCTCGCGCAGCTCCACCGGGTCGTGGCGCCGGGCGATCTGCAGGATCAGCCCGAGCTGCTCGGCGATCTCCGACTCCGAGCCCTCGACCTCGACGATCAGCAGCGCCTCGCAATCGGGGTAGCCCGCCTTGGCGAAGGCCTCGCAGGCGACGATGCAGGGGCGGTCCATGAACTCGATCGCCACCGGCAGCACGCCGGCCTTGATGATGTCCGAGACGCAGGCCCCCGCGACCTCGTTCGAGTTGAAGGCGATCAGCACCGGCCGGGCGCCCTCGGGCTTGCGCAGGATGCGCAGCGTCGCCTCGGTCACCACGCCGAGCTGCCCCTCGGAGCCGCAGACCACGCCCAGCAGATCCAGCCCGCCCGCGTCCAGATGCGCGCCGCCAAGCTCGACCACGGTGCCGTCCATCAGCACCATGGTGACGCCCAGCAGATTGTTGGTCGTGACACCGTACTTGAGGCAATGCGCCCCGCCCGAGTTCATCGCGACGTTGCCGGCAATGGCACAGGCGAGCTGCGACGACGGGTCGGGGGCGTAGAAGAAATCGTTCTCCTCCACCGCGCCGGTGACGCTGAGGTTGGTGCGCCCGGTCTGCACCCGGATGTAGCGGTTGGGATAGTCGGTCTCGAGCACCTCGTTCATCCGCGCCACGCCGAGGATCACCGAATCCGCCGTCGGCAGCGCGCCGCCTGCGAGCGACGTGCCCGAGCCGCGCGGCACCACCGGCACGCCCTCTTCGTGGCAGACCCGCAGCACTGCCGAGACCTCGGCGGTGGACGAGGGCAGAACCGCGCAGAGAGGCGGACAGCGATAGGCGGTGAGCGCGTCGCATTCATAGGCGCGCGTCTCGGCGATGTCGTCGATCACCGCGTCAGCGGGCAGCACCTCTCGGAGCCGCGCGACGATCCTGGATTTGCGGGCGATGACCCGCGCATCTGGGTCCGGCATCTGCATCGGACTGTCCTCCATCCCGGAATTGGTAAAGTCATATAACCAATTTGCGCAGAGCGCCAGAGCTTTTCCCGACCCGCCCAACGGCACCTTGCGCATCATGCAGAAAAGATAGCACTACTGGCCCATGGACTGGGTGAAGATCATACACATTCTCTGCGTGATGGGGTGGATGACCTCCATCTTCGCGGTGCCGCGCGCGCTGATCTACTGGAAACGCGAACATGCGCGGCTGGGCGAATTCGGCCCGCTCGGGGATCTGACCATCAGGCTCTACCGGTTCTCGGCGGGGCTCGCGGTGATCGCGCTGATCACCGGGCTGGGGCTGGCGCAATACTGGCAGTGGGCGCCGTGGATCCATCTCAAGATCGCGCTCGTGGCGCTGCTGGCGCTGCACTACGTCTGGACCGGCAGGCTGGTGATGCGCGCCAGGCGCGGCGAGTTCCGCGAATCCGATCTCTTCCTGCGGATCTTCAACGAGATCAGCGTCGTCGGTGTCATCGCGATTCTCTGGGTCGTCGTGGCGAAGCCGTTCTGACGTGATGGAGTGGGTCCAGCGCCTTGGCTATTTCTCGGTGCTCGACGGCGTGGCCGTGGTGCTGCTGACGCTGACATGGCTCGGCAGCTCGTGGATCATCGAGAACCCGCCCGCGCGGCGGCCGTCGGTGTCGAAGCTGATGACCGTCTACCGCCGCTCGTGGATGGAGCATTTCGTCACCCGCCAGCCGCGCATCTTCGACAGCCAGATCGTCGGCTCGCTGCGGCAGAGCACGGCGTTCTTCGCCTCGGCCTCGATGATCGCGATCTCGGGCATCTTCGCGCTTCTGGGCGACGCCGACCGGCTGCGCGGCGTGGCGGGCGATTTCGCCGACAGCGACGCGCCGGTGGTGGTCTGGGAGGTGAAGCTCTTCCTGATCCTCGTCTTCGCCGCCAATGCCTTTCTCAAGTTCGTCTGGTCGAACCGGCTGTTCGGCTACTGCTCGGTGATGATGGGCTCGGTGCCCAACAATGGCAGCAAGATCTCTTACACCCGCGCCGCCAAGGCCGCCGAGATCAACATCTTCGCGGCGCGCAGCTACAACCGCGGCCTGCGCTCGGTCTATTTCGGCATCGCCAGCGCCGCCTGGCTGCTGGGCGGCGAGGCGCTGATTGCGGCCACCGTGGTCACGCTGGTGGTTATCCTGCGCCGCGAGTTCGCCTCGCAATCGCGCGAGATCCTGATGCAGACCGAGCCCGAGAGCTGAGCCCGGGGCCGAGGGCCGGCGCAAACCTCTTGCAAAGGGGGGCGGAAATGCGGTCGTCTCGCCGGCACAGGCCACGCAAGGACACAGTATGACCACCGACCCCTTCTTCCATCCGATCTCGGGCATGGACCTGCCGCGGTTCGCGGGCATCCCGACCTTCATGCGGCTGCCGCTGGTGCAACCGGATCACGACCGTTTTTCCGAGGTCGGGATCGGCATCGTCGGCGTGCCGTGGGACAGCGGAACCACCAACCGCCCCGGCCCGCGCCACGGTCCGCGCCAGCTGCGCGATGCCTCGACGATGATCCGGGCGCAGCACCCGGTCACCGGGCTGCGCCCCTTCGACACGGTCGCCTGTGCCGATCTCGGTGACGTGGGTCCGAACCCCGCCGACATCCTCGACAGCATGGAGCGCATCACCGCCTTCTACAACCGGCTGACCCGCAACGGCATCCGGCCGCTCACCGCGGGCGGCGACCACCTGACCTCGCTGCCGGTGCTGCGGGCGCTCGGGCGCGCCACGTCACTCGGGATGGTGCATTTCGACAGCCACACCGATCTCTGGAACAGCTATTTCGGCGGCCAGCTCTATACCCATGGCACGCCCTTCCGCCGTGCGGTCGAGGAAGGCCTGCTCGACCCCAAGCGGGTGGTGCAGATCGGCATCCGTGGCAGCATGTACGACATGGAGGACCGCGATTTCGCCGCCGCCAACGGCATCCGCATCATCCCGATCGAGGAATTCCACGCGCGCGGCGTGACCGACGTGATGGCCGAGGCGCGCGACATCGTGGGCTCCGAGCCCTGCTACGTTAGCTACGACATCGACTTCGTGGACCCGACATTCGCGCCGGGCACCGGCACGCCCGAGGTCGGCGGTCCGAACAGCTACCAGGCGATGCAGGTGGTGCGCGAGCTCGAGGGGCTGAACATCGTCGGGGCCGATCTCGTCGAGGTTTCGCCGCCCTTCGACCAGGCGGGGGGCACTGCGTTCCTCGGCGTCACGCTGATGTTCGAGCTGCTCTGCGTGATGATCGGCAAGCCGGCCTGACGGCCGCAGCCGAAAGCCGCTGGGCCGCGGGCGGATCGGTCCGGGAAGATCAGTCGAGATCGACCGGACGGATCAGCTTGCGCTCGAGCACGCGCAGCACGGTGCGCAGGTCGTGGCCGCGCTTGAGCACCTGCCCGTCCATGCCGATCACCGCGTATTCGCCCTGCCGACTTCGCAGCTTGGGGCGCTTCTCGATGCGGTAGAGCGGGTTCTCCGCGGTGCGTCGGAACACCGAGAACACCGCCACGTCGCGCAGCGAGGAAATTCCGTAATCACGCCATTCCCCCGCGGCGACCATGCGGCCGTAAAGCGAGAGGATGACATTCAGCTCCGTCCGGTGAAAGGCGACCACGTCCTGCGTCGGGCGCCCGGATCCCGGAAAAGGTGTAAGGCTGTTCATTCGGCAAAGCTGCGCTTCTTGCGACGACAAATCAAGGGCCTGGCGACGATGGCGGTTAACCATTCCGTGCCGGGGAGGGGTGGGCGGCGCCGTTTCGCTCAGCGCCCGGGGGCGCCGTCCTGGGTCACGGACGGCGGGGCGTCGGCTGGCGGCGGGGCGGTTTCGAGCGGCGCGTCCTCATCCTCGCCCACGGCCAGCACGGCGGTCTCGGGGGTGGCGGCGCGGGCCGGCGGGCTGACCTGGAAGCTGCCCTTCTCGGCATTGGGCACCGGCGCGCGGCGGGCGATGCGCAGGAGGGTGAAGGCGATCATCAGCACGTGCGCGACGATGGTGGTCAGGAACAAGCCCTGCGGACCGATCCAGCTCATCCCCACGCCGGCGATCAGCGGCCCGGCGATGGACCCCAGGCCGAAGACCAGCAGCAGCCCGCCGGAGACCTGGATCGAGGTGCCCTCGGGGGCGTGGTCGTTGGCGTGGGCGACGATCACCGGGTACAGGGCAAAGATCGCGGCGCCGAAGAGCCCCGCCAGCGCGAGGTTGGCGAGCCGGCCCTCGGGGGCGATCATGATGAAGGCGAGATCCGCGGCCAGCGCCCAGACCGCCGCCACCACCAGCACCTTGCGGCGGTCCATGCGGTCGCTGGCGAAGCCGAAGGGCAGCTGCGCAAGCGCGCCCGCGAGCACGGGGATGCTCGAGAAAAGCGCGATGGAGGTCAGCCCCAGCCCGACCCGGTCGGCGTAGACGGCGGACAGCGTGCCGAAGGAGGCGTTCGAGATCCCCACGAGGAACACCGCCGAGACCGCCACCGGCGAGTTCCGCCACAGCGCGCCGATGTCCAGCGTCACCGAGGTGAGCGGCGCCGGGCTCGACGAGGTCGAGAGCGCGGTGGGCACGAGCGCGAGGCAGAAGATGATGGCGCCGATGGCGAAGAAGGTGAACCCCATGGTGTCGCCGAGCGAGATGACCATCTGCCCGCCGGTCACGGCGGCGAGGTTCACCATGGTGTAGATGCCGAAGATCTTGCCGCGGGTGCTGGGCTGGACGTGGTCGTTGAGCCAGGATTCCACGATCATCGCGGCCCCGGCAAAGCAGAAGCCCGAGACCGCGCGCACCGGGATCCAGGCGTAGGGGGTCACCAGCAGCGCCTGCAGCAGGATCGAGATCGCCGCGAAGGCGCAGAGCACGCCGTAGGTCCGGATGTGCCCCACCGCGCCCACCATGCGGGGCGCGAGGATGCAGCCCAGCACGTAGCCGATGGCCCAGCCGGTGCCGAGCAGGCCCAGCGCGCTTGCGGTGAAGCCCTCTGCCGAGCCGCGCACCGGCAGGATGAGGCTGTTGATGCCGCCCGCGAAGAGCAGGAAGGCCGAGCCGAGCAGGAGGGCGCTGATGGGCAGGAGCTGTCGTAACATGGGCGGACCTTAGCCACGCCCGCCCTCGGAGGTAAATGCCCTCTCCGGGGAAAAGGAATCAGGGAAAAGAACCCTTAAACGTAAAGTGAGGTGCCCGACCTTCATGTCGAAGGCCGGACACCCCGTCAGCCCAGGGAAACCCGAAAGCCGGAAGCTAGGGGGTTAGCTCCGGATCCCCCAAGACTGATTCCGTCATGCGCGCCCGCCGGCGACCCGCGTCAGAGGCTCGCCCCGGTCGAGGCAGAGCTGGACGAGGTGATTCCAGCGGTCGGCAAATTCCTGTTCGGCGCCCGGTGCGCGGGCGGGGGCGGCGGTGCCGGCATCGAGCGCCGCCTTCAGCGCGAGGCGCCAGTCCTGCACGCCGTGGCCGGTCACGAACTGCGCTTCGATCCCGGCGCTGTCCTTCAGCCCGTCGAGATCAGAAACCACCAGCCGGCGCCCGGCGGCGCGCGCCTCGAGCGCGACCAGCCCGAAGGCCTCCCAGCGCGAGGGCATGGCGACGACGTCCACCGAGGCAAGCGCCTCTTCCGGCACGGCGCTGTGGCCGTGGAAGTGGATGCGCGGGTCGCCCTTGGCGAGCGCGCGGAGCGCCTGCTCCTCGCTGCCGGTGCCGTGGAAGTGCAGGCTGATCTCGGGCGAGGTCAGCTCGCGGAAGGCCTCGATCAGCACGTCGAACCCCTTTTGCCGGTCGAGCCGCCCGATGGCGCCGATGCGCAGCGCCGGGCATGCGGGGGCGGGCAGCGCGCGGAACCGCCCGAGATCGACCGCCGAGCGGATCACCTGCAGCGCCTCGCGGCTGACGAGCCCGCGGCGACGCATCCACGCCCCCTGTTCCTCGCTCACCGCGACGACGCGGTCGAAGAGCGCATATGCGTTCCGCAGCAGGGTGAAGAAGCGCACCTTGAAGGGCACGTTCAGCGCGGTGAAGGTCTCGGTGTAACTGTGCTCGACATGGACCAGCGGCAGGCCGGCATGGCGGGCACGCAGCGCGATGAGCACCGGCAGGCTGCGCCAGCTGATCGACAGATGCGAGACGATCATGTCGGCGGACAGCGCCGGGATGCTGCGGTTGCGGGCGACGACCTGCACCTCGTGGCGGGCGGTCGCGGCCATGTCGGGGTTGGTCCGGATGAAGTCGAGGACACGGGTCACGCCACCGGCGGTGGTGTCGTCGACGAGGTGCAGGACAAGGGGTCTGTCGGTCATCGTGAGGTCTCCTCCGGGATCACTGGCGAACGGCCGAAAGCACGGCGGTGGCAAGGCGCATCGGGCCGTCGCCGAAGTGGGACGAGAGCCGAGCGGCGGCGATGGTGCTGAGGGTGCGGAACGGCTCCTCGTGCAGGGGCGTGCGCGATTCCGCCATGGCGCGGTCGATGAGCTCGCAGGCGGTGTCGCCGTCGCCGCTGCTGATGGCGCGGCGGGCGAGGTAGCGCAGCTGGTAGGCGCGGGCCGCGGCCTCGTGGCGGGCAAAGAAGGCCGGGTCGCGCGGGCGCAGCTTGTCGACCACGCGCTCCCACGCGGCGAGCTGGGCCTCGGTGCGGGCCGAGAGGCCGCCGGCGTTGACGCGGTACTCGGTGAGCAGCCCCGGCACGCCCTCGACGATCCAGTCGGTGGACAGGCAGAAGCGCAGCCAGCACTCGATGTCCTCGGACTGGCGGAAGGTCTCGTCGAAGACCCAGTCGCGGCGGGTCTCGAAATGCGGGCGCCAGGCGATGGAGGCAAGCGCCTCGCGGCGGAACACCGGGGCCGAGCCGTTGCCGATCGGGTTGCGCTTGAACACCAGCGCGGTGGTGATGTCGTGCAGGCGCGGGCGCTGGGCGTGGCCCATGCGGTGGCCGTCGGCGTCGATCATCGCCGAGCCCGAGTAGCTGATGCCGACCTGCGGCGACCGCTCTAAATGGCGGACGTGGGTGTCGAGCTTTTCGGGCAGCCAGCGGTCGTCGGCGTCGCAGAACCCCACTATTTCGCCGGTCGCCGCCGCGATGCCGCTGTTGCGCGCCCCGGCGAGGCCGCGGTTGTGCTGGCGCACGACGCGGATGCGGCCGTCGGTCCGGGCCTGCTGTTCGGCGACGCGCGAGGTGGCGTCGGTCGATCCGTCATCCACGACGACGATCTCGAGGTCGCGGAAGGTCTGCGCCGACAGCGAGACGAGGGTCTCGGCAAGCGTCTCGGCGGCGTTGAAGGCGGGGACGACGATGGAGGCGTAGGGCATGGGATCGACGCTTGACTGGGACCGGCGGACGATCAGCGGGAGAACAGGCTGCGACGGAGGTCGCGCGGCAAGGACGGGGCGATCAGCGCGCCGATGGCGGTCGGCAGGCCACGCTTGAGCGGGAACAGGAAGGCGGGGACGCTGCGCCGCAGCCCCTTGGCCACCAGCGTCATGGCCTGGCGCGGGTCGGCGTCGAGCCGCAGCGCGCGGCGGGCGAGGTAGCGCAGGTGCACGGCCTCGGCGCGGGCGTCGGGGGCGTAGCCAAGCGCGCGGGCGGTGCGCAGCGCCTCGGCCCGGCCCATCTCCATCGCGACGAGATCCGAGGACAGGCCATGGGGGCTGGTGCGGTAGAGCACGTGGTCGCTGTCGAGCCCCTCGAGCTCGTAGCCGGCGCCGACGAGGCGGATGAGCCACTCGAGATCCTCGTTGTGGATCATGTCGTTGCGGAAGCCGCCGAGCGCCTCGAAGACCGAGCGCCGGACCGAGAGGTTGGACATGGTGCAGACCGGGTTCTCGCCCATCAGCATCGGCACCGTGACCGGCTCGACCGGAACCGTCGAGCTGGCGCCGAGGTTGCCGGGCTTGCCGCGGAAGAAGCGGACGCGGCCGAAGGCGGCGTCCGAGGTGCCGAAGATCAGCGCCAGGGCGACCGAGGCGAGCTTGCCGCTCTCCCACAGGTCGTCGGCGTCGCAGAACGCGATGACTTCGCCCCTGGCGACCTCGAGGGCGCCGTGGTTGCGCGCGTCGCTCGGGCCCTTGCCGGGGTTGCGCACCAGCTTGATGCGCGGGTCTCCGGCGGCGAGCCGTTGGGCTATGGCCCAGGTGTCGTCCTGCGAGCCGTCCTCGACGATGATGGCTTCCCACCCGGTCCAGGTCTGCGCGGCGATGCTCTGCATGGTCTCGGGAAGCGTGGCGGCGGCGTTGAAGGCCGGAATGACGATCGAGATCAGGGACATGGGATCAGGCCTTTGCAAGAGTGGGGACAAGGGCGAAGCGGAGCGCCGGCCAGGACATGACAAGCATCGTGACGCTGGCGGTGGCGAGGTAGCCCCACGCGATGGTCTCGAGCCCGTACGGCGCGGCGAGGACGGTGTTGAGCATCAGCGCGCCGGTCAGCAGCGCGGTGCCGAGCAGTTCGTGCTGCGGGCGGTTCTCGGCCCGCATCCAGCCGGCGGCGGCGGTCCACAGCATGGTCGGGATCGCGGCGAGGCAGAGCACCGAGACGGTGGCGCTGAGATCGGCCCAGCTGTCGCCCAGCAGGATCGGCACGTACCAGGGCGCCAGCAGCGCCTGCAGGATGACGGCGGGCCCGACGAGGCCGAGCGAGACGGCCATGCCCTGGCGCAGCGCCGCGGCGCGGTCTTCGCTGGCGCAGAGATGCGGGAAGAGCACGGCAGCGAAGGCGGTCGAGAACGAGGTCGCGAGGCTGAGGCCGGCGTTGAAGGCCATGAAGTAGAGCCCGAGCGCCTGCGGTCCGAGAAGCGCGCCGACGATAAGCTTGTCGGCCTGCATCCGCGCCGCCTTGACAACCTCGACACCGAGCACGGCCCAGCCGAAATTCAGGAACGGGCGGATCGGGGTCTTGCCGGCCTCGGGGTTGCGGACCCACGGGTTCAGGCGGCGCATGGCGACCAGCCAGAACGGAGCGGTGAGCAGGCGGGGCAGGATCAGCGCCAGCGCGCTCGGCCAGAGCAGGGCCAGCACCACCGAGAGCCCGTTGGCGAGCACCGCCTGTCCGCCGGCGATGGCCGCGGTCTGCCGCGGCTTGCCGTTGCGCAGCGCGAGCCCGGCCTGCACCAGCCCGCCGGGCATGAACAGGTATTCCCCCGAGAGCACGAGGATGAGCAGCGCCAGCGGAACGTTGCCGGTCAGCGCCCAGACGCCCGTGGCCACCGCGGCCTGCACTCCGAAGAGCCCGAGGCACCAGGCCCAGAACAGCCCGTGGGCGCGGTTGCAGGTGGCGTCGAGCTCTTCGTCGCGGGCGGCGATGATGCGCTGGATGACGCCGTTTTCCGTCAGCGCCTTCAGCATGTCGCCGGTGGCGATGGCCGCCGCGGCAATCCCGATCTCGCTCGCCTCAAGCGTGCGAGCCACCGCGATCACCACGCCCAGCCGCGACAGTTTCGACGCCATTTCGGAGGCGCCGTAGGCGAGCAGGTGGCCAAGGAGGTTTTTTCGGGTTTCCGACACGGGGCTGTCTCTCTTAAGGTCAGTCTTAAGGTATAAGTAACCATACCTTCGCCGCGCCGTGCCTGTCGTGCGCGCGGCGGGAGGGGGACAAGCCGCAAGAGTGGCGCCCCCTATCCGGAGGGATAGGTTCGAACGCAGTCGCGCGAGTGTCCCGGAGGGGATTCCCGCAAAGAGAGCAGGTCTGGGCAGGTCAATGAACACGCGTGAGGGTTGCATGTCGAATGCGCGCCGCAGGTCGCTCGGGGCCTGCCTCGGGCTCGGGCTGGTCGCCGGTTGCGGTCCTGCGCCGAACCCGCAGAACATCGCACCGGTGGAAAGCGGCGGCGGCTATCAGGCGCAATATCGCGACCCGCCCGCCCGCGGCGGAGAGCCCGCGATGCTGTTCTCGGCCCGGCTCAATGCCGAGCGCTGCACGCCCCATGGCGGCGGGCCCGACGGCGGCGTCAAGGGCAGCGAGCTGGTGAAAACGCGCTGCGCGGCGAGCGGCTGTCGCGCAACGACCTCGTGGACGTGCGGGTCTCGGACGATCCGACCTTTACCAGCAACTACGTGGTGTCCCGCGACGGCATGCTGAAGCTGCCCTTCCTGCCGCCGATCGCGGCGCAGGGGCGCAGCACCGACGAGATCGAGGCCGATCTCGCCGCGGCGCTGGTGCGGGCCGAGTTCTACGACGCGGCGCCCCGCGTCTCGGTGCGGGCGACGGATTTCGCCAGCGTTTCGGTCGCCGTCTCGGGCGCGGTGTTCGAGCCGCACGCGATCGAGATCGGGCGGCAGTCGGGCGACGACCTCGACCCGGCGCGGCAACTGGCGCTCGGTGCCTCGACCGAGGCGCGCAACCTCTCCGCGGCGATCCGCGCAGCAGGCGGGGTGCGGCCGGACGCGGACCTCTCGGCGGTGCAGCTGCGCCGCGCAGGCCGGAGCTACACGCTGGACCTGCGTGGCGTGTTCGAGGGGCGCAACGCCGCGGACGTGATGCTGCTGACCGGGGACGAGATCACCGTGCCCTCGCGCCAGTGCTTTCAGGACGACCTGATGCGCCCAAGCCCGCTGAGCCCGCCGGGGGTCTCGCTGTTCCTGTCGAACCTGACGCAGCCGGCGACGGGCAACGCGATCTCGGCCATCGGCCGCGAAGTGCGCGAGATGCCATGGGGCACCCGCTTCATGCAGGCGGTGGTGGACACCAACTGCGTCGGCGGGGCGCGGGCGACCAGCGCCTACCGCTCGGCGGTGCTGCTGACGCGGGACCCGGTGACCGGGGTCTCGACGGTGATCGAGCGCAGCATCGAGGACCAGCTCCGCCGCGCCGACCGTGACGATTTCGACCCCTACCTGCTGCCGGGCGACGCCATCGCCTGTTACGACAGCAGCATCACCAACCTCTCCGAGGTGGCAGGCGTTCTGGGCTCGGTGGTGCCGGTGATTCCATAGCGCCGTGCGGCGCTCGGCCTGCGAAGGGGGCGCTCAGTCCGCATCAGGACGCGCCGTGCTCAAAGCACGCAAAGGACGGTGGTCAGCCGTCGCAGCGACCGTGCGGCGCTCGGCCGTCGTGGAGAAGGCGCGCCGGTGAGCCCGCGCAGTCGACCCGCGCCGTTCGAAGCGTGAGACCCGCAGCGCTCCGCCCAGGCAGACGACGCGCCGGTCAGCCCACGCAGGGGGCGGGCGCGGTTTCCCACGCGGCGCGGGCGCGCGAGATCGCGGGCGCCACGGCGTCGGGATCGCCGGTCTCGGCGGCCTTCTCGAGCGCCACCAGCGCGTCGCGCAGGCGCTGCTGCCCGAAGGCCGCGGCGCTGCCGGCGATCTTGTGGGCGCGGTCGGCGACGGCGCCGAGATCGTCGGGGCAAGCGGCGAGCCAGTCGAAGAGCTCTTCGGTTTCCTCGAGGTGACGGCGTCCGAGCCGGGCGATCACGCTGTCGCGGTCATGCTCGGCCGCGGCCTGCGGGGCAGGTGTCGGGGCGGGCGCAGGCGTCGGCTGCACCGCCACGGGATCCGGGGCAGGGGCCGGTGCAGGAACCGGTTCGGCAGCGGGGGCCATGGCGCGGTGCTTCTTGCTGAGCCGCGCAATTACCTGCCGCAGCTCTGTGGTCTGCAGTGGCTTGCCGAGGAAGTCGCTCATCCCGGCGGCGGCGAAGCGGTCGCGGGCCTCGGGCAGCACGTTGGCCGAGAAGGCGACAATCGGCGTCTCGCGGCAGGGGCCGTCGCCGGTTCGGATCTCGCGCGTGGCGGCGAGCCCGTCGAGCACCGGCATGCGGATGTCCATCAGGATCAGGTCGAAGTGCCGCTTTGCTGCGGCGTCGACCGCCTGCTGGCCGTTGCGCGCGGTGGTCACGGTCTGGCCCATGCGTTCGAGCACCTCGCGGGCGAGTTCGAGGTTGATGTCATTGTCCTCGGCCAGCAGGATGTCGAGCTGGCGGTCGTCTGCGGCCTCGGGCTCGATCTCGGAAGCGAGCGCGGGGCGCATGTCGTCCGCGGCGGTCACCGGCAGGCGTAGCCAGAAGACGCTGCCTTCGCCCGGATCGCTCTCGACGCCGATCTCGCCCTTCATGGCGCGCACGAAGCGGCGCACGATGCCAAGACCCAGCCCGGTGCCGCCGATGCTTTCGCCCACGGCCCGCTCGACCGTCTGGAAATCCTCGAAGATGCGCTTCTGGTCTGCATCGGGGATGCCGGCGCCGGTGTCGATGACGCGCAGCTCGAGCGCGAGCCCGCCACCCTCGCGTTGCAGCTCGGCCTCGATGGTGACGCGGCCGTCGCGGGTGAACTTGATGGCGTTGCCGAGCAGGTTCAGCAGCACCTGCTGCAGGCGCGAGGCGTCGAGCCGCAGCCAGCCGGCGGGCTCGCCGGTCCAGCCCCATTGCAGCACGTTGCCGCGGGACTGCGCGTTGCTGACCTGCGAGTCGACGATGTCCTGGATCATGTGGCCGATGTGGACCGCCTGCTCCTGCGCGGTGTCGGCGCCCGACTCGAAGCGCGCGATGTCGAGCACGTCGTTGACGTGGCGCATCAGCAACTCGCCCGAGATCTTCATGTTCCGCACGTAGCGGCTCTGCGGCAGGCTGAGCTTGGTGTCCTCGAGCAGCGACAGGTTGCCCAGCACGCCGTTGAGCGGCGTCCGGATCTCGTGCGTCATCATCGCGAGGAACTCGGCCTTGGCCTTTTCGCCGGCGAGCGCGCGGTCGCGGGCCTGAACCAGCTCGTTCTCGGCGGCGACGCGGTGCGAGATGTCGCGCAGGAAGACCACCAGCAGGTCCTCGGCGCCGGCGCTGGCCTTGGCGACGGAGTATTCGGTCGGGAAGATCTCGCCGTCGGCGCGCAGCGAATCGAGCTTGAGGCGGCCCTTGCGCAGCATCTCGTGGTTGCCGGTCTCGCGCAGGCGGCGGAGGTTTTCCTCGTGCTCGGCGCGGCGGTATTCCGGGACGATGATCTCGCCGAGGCGCTTGCCCTTCACGTCCTCCGCGCTGCGCTGGAAGATCCTCTCGGCCGAGGGGCTGAAATCGATGATCTTGCCGTCGAGGTCGCTCACGATGACGCCGTCGAGCGAGGTGCCGACGATGGTGTGGAGCCGCGCGTTCGAGTCGGCGAGCTCGCGCTCGCGGTCCTGGCTCTTCCGGGTCACGCGGCGGGCGTGGAAGAGCAGCGCCGCGAGCGCCATCAGCAGGCCGATGGTCAGCAGCGCGACGCGGGACAGGGTGACGGCGACAGAGGTGCGGCTGGCGTCGGATTCGAAGGCGAAGAACTCGAGCCCTGTGGTTGCCATCTTGCGGATCAGCGGGCGGATCTCGGTCAGCTCGGTGGCCATGTCCGGAAGCGCCGCCGCAAGCTCGGTGCGGGGGCCGTCGATCAGGGGGATCATGTTCTCGAGCCGCTCGCGGGCGTCGAGCAGCGGGGTGCGGAACTGCGACCACTCGCGCAGGGGCGAGTAGAGCAGGCCGGTGCCGAGCGTTGCCAGGCGGCTGTAGAAGACGTCGAACTCGATGATGACCTCATCGAGGTTCGGCGGCGGGACGTCGGCCATCCGGGCCCGGTCGACGGCATTCTGGAATTCGAGGAATTCGACCTCGGCCTGGGACAGCGTCCAGTGGACGTTGTCCGAGTTGGCCGAGCTCAGGAAGCGCAGCTCATCGACGATCTCGAAGGACATGAAGAGGATCGCAAGCACACTGAGGCCTGCGAAAGCCCCTAGTACGGCCTTGCCGCCACGACGAATTCTGTCAGTGAGCGCCACGGTGCCCCCCACTTCGGCCCGCGAGGGGCGCCTTTATTCACTTGATCGCGAGACGATCGAGCTGCCAGATGCTCCGCGAATAGATGACCTCGGTCCGGTACTCGCTGGAGGACGAGAACGGGTAGATCACCCAAAGCGGGCCCTTGTCACGACGCGACATCAACTCTCCGTCCATCTCGTAGGCGATGATCGGGCCGGTTGGCACCGCGTCGGACATCGGGATGGTAATGGAATAGTCGTTGATGGCCGTCGCGTCGATGGATTCGCCGTCCGCGCCGACATATTCAAGCAGCGTGCTGAGCGGCACGCCCTTGAAAACCTTCGTCCCGGGGGTCCAGATCGTCTCGGTCGTGATCTCGGTTTCGCCGATGGCCCGCAGCATGTCGATGTCGAATTCCGCGATGCCGTCGCCGTTGGTGTTCTCGATGTCACCGCTGATGGTGAGCAGGACAGTGCCTTCCGGCGCGGGCAGTTCTTCGGCCTTGACGCTGGACGCCATGGCCAGCGCGGTGAGCGCCGCGGCGGTCAGTAGTCTGAAGGAGGAATGAATCATGGTCGCACCTGTTTGGATCTTCCGCAATTCTGCCACCATCGCCGGTCAGATTCATCCACGGATCGGGATTGAAGACCTACCCGAACGGATAGGTGACCGACGCCCGAAGGCATATTCTGTAGGGGTTTCAATAGGCTCCGCGTCCGGAAACGACGGCGCGGGCGGTGAGGAGAAGAAGCATCACGTCCAGAAGGATGCCTCGAGAACGAACATATGCGATGTGCATGTCGACCATCTTGTCGAAGCCGATGTCGGCCCGGCCCGAGACCTGCCAGAGCCCGGTGATTCCCGGCTTCGCGGCCAGCCGCTCGAGCGCGCGGGCGGGGTAGGCCGCGACCTCCGTGGGCAGCGCGGGGCGGGGGCCGACCAGGGACATGGTGCCGAAGAGCACGTTGAAGACCTGCGGCAGCTCGTCGACAGAGAAGCGCCGCAGCAGCCGGCCGACGCGGGTAACGCGCGGGTCGTGGCGGGACTTGAAGCAGATGCCCGCGCGGTCCGAGAGCGCGCGGATCTCGGCCAGCCGCTCGGCGGCGTCGGTGTGCATGGTGCGGAACTTGAAGATGGTGAAGGCCCGGCCGTTGCGGCCGATGCGGGTCTGGCGGAACAGCACCGGGCCGCGGCTGTCGAGCCGGATCACCGCCGCCACCAGCAAGAGCGCCGGCGCCAGGCAGAGGATCAGCGCAGCGCTCGCGGTCAGGTCGAGCGCGCGCTTGGCGATGGCGTCGCGCCCCGCCATGCGCAGGGCGTGGGCCGCGGCGCGCATCAGGAAGGTGCCGTTGCCGAGCAGGTAGCGGCTCGCCAGCCGGCGCGGCTCGAGCGCGAGGCGCCAGGCCCATTCCAGCCGCGCCTTGCGGACGGGGGCGGGCGCGCGGCGCACGTTGCCGGCGAGGAAGTCGAACAGCGCGCCGACACCGAGCACCAGCCGCGGCGCGAGGTCGGGGCGGTGGCGGTCGATCCAGAGCTCCTGCATCGGCACGCCCATGGCGACCAGCAGGATGTCGGCGCCCGAGGCGTTGATCTCCTGCACCGCGCGCTCCGGCTCTGCGGATCCCGCGTAGCCGTCGCGGGTGCCGGCGATCCGCAGCCCGGGAATGTCGGCCATCAGCCGTTCGGCGGCGGCCTCGGCGGTGCCGGGACGGGCGCCGAAGAGGAAGACCGACAGGCCCTGCCGGGCGGCGGCGCGCAGCAGCTCGGGGGTGAAGTCGGTGCCGTTGAGGTTCTCGGTCAGCCGGTCGCCGGTCATCCGGGCGGCCAGCTCGACGCCGATCCCGTCGGGCAGCACCGCGTCGGCCCGGGCCAGCGCGGCGGCATAGCCCCGGTCGCGGGCCCGCAGGTTGGCGCAATGGGCGTTGAGGAAGAATACCGTGCGCTCGCGGCCGTCCAGCAGGGCGGTGACGCAGTCGTCGGTGGTGGCATCCACGATCGGCTGGCCAAGCACGCGGGTCATGGGAAGGCCATGCGCCGGGGTGGCGAGTTCGGTCGAAAAGGCAGGGGGCGGGATCATCCGCATGACGTGTCTCCTCCGTTCTGAAGTCCTCACGTTCATGCGGTGGCGCAGCGATTCCGGGCAATTTCGCAACAGGTCAGCGGCGTGGAGTAAACGTTTTAACGGGCTTTCGAACGCGCCCGCCATGACGTCTCCGCGAGTGGACCTACCCGGTTGGATATGTCATCTATCCTCGCAAACAGGAAAACGGTTAAATATCGCTTAACCGGGAGGCCGTGCGCGTGTAGGTTGCGCGGATCGGGACAGAGGATGGTACGTGAAATGGGTATGAGAGTGCTGATTGCAGACGACCACGATCTGCTCAGGGACACGCTGATCGCCTTCCTCGGCGCCGAGGACGGGATCGAAACCACGCCCGCGTCGAGTTTCGAGGAAGCCTGCGAGCGCATCCGCAACGACGAGGCCTACAATCTCGTGCTGCTCGACTACAAGATGCCGGGGATGCGCGGGCTCGACAGCCTGCGCGAGGCGCTGGAGATGAAGGGTGGCCAGCGCGTCGCCCTGATCTCGGGCGAGGCCACCAAGGATGTCGCCGAACAGGCGCTTGCGCTTGGCGCCGCCGGCTTCGTGCCCAAGACGCTGCCCGCGAAGTCGCTGGTGAATGCGGTGCGTTTCATGGCGATGGGCGAGCAATACGCCCCGATCGCCTTCATGACCGCGGCCGAGGAGGAAGAGAAGCACCCGCTGGCCGAACGGCTCACCAAGCGTGAGCTCGAGGTGCTGCGCGGGCTCTCCGAGGGCAAGTCGAACAAGGAGATCGCCCGCGATCTCGACCTGACGGAGCCGACGATCAAGCTGCACATGAAGACGCTCTACCGCAAGCTCGAGGTCAACAACCGGACCCAGGCCGCCATCGTCGCGCGCGACGAAGGGCTGTTCTGAGACCCTGTCCGGACGGATAGGCGGCGGGACATCCGCCCGCCGCGCGTCTCCCGCCGCGCACCCCCGGAACGGTACACGCTGAGGTAGAAGCTTGGGCAAAGGAGTTTGCCCATGACCTCGCAGGATGCCTCGCTCGACACGCCCGCCCGCAAGCCGCGATTCCTTCGCCGGTTTACATTCCGGCGCCTCCTCATGGGGGGCGCCTCGCTCGATCTCAGCCGTCTGCCGCGGTACCTGTGGATCTTCGCGCTGGGATCGGCCGCGATCTGGGCGCCGATCACCGGCTATCTGAAATCCGCGCCGCTGCGCTACAGCAGCCAGATGTCGCTGATCCTGCCGGGCTCGGGCGCGTCGGCCACGGTCAACCTCGCCGACATCGGGCAGGCGTCGAGCTATTCGAACTCGGCCTTCGCCAGCAACTCGATCTCGCCCACCGAGACCTACAAGCGCCTGCTCGCCGCCGACCGGGTGATCCGCGACGCGGCCGGTCGGCTCGGCGTCGATCCGCGCGGTTTCGGCGAGCCTCGGGTGCGTCTCGTCGACCAGACCGCGTTCATCCATATCGAGATGGTCGGCCCCTCGCCCGAGGAGGCGCAGGCCCGCAACGGCGCCCTGATGGATGCCTTCTTCACCGAGATCGACCGTCTGCGCGGCGACGAGCTCGACAGCCGCCAGAACGGCGGGCTCGCCGCCATGGAGGAATACCAGAACTCGGTCGCCGCGACCCGCTCGGACATCGCCGGGCTGCAGGCCGAGAGCGGGCTCCACTCGGCCGAGCAGTACCGGCGGCAGGTGCAGGAGCTCGACGACCTCAAGGCCGAGATCGAGACGCTCTCCACCGAGCACAAGAGCAAGGAGGCGGCGGTGCGCAGGCTCGAGCTGCAGCTCGACACCGGTCCGACCGAGGCCTCGACCATCCTGCGGCTCAATGGCGACAGCACCTATCTTGCGCTGCTCGATGCTATCGCCGAGGCTTCGGCGGAGCTGGCCGACGTGCGGTCGCGCTATGGGCGCCAGCACCCCGAGGTGGTCAAGGCCGCCGCCACGCTCGACGCCGCGAGCAGCAAGGCCGAGGCCCGCGCCGTGGAGCTGACCGGGCAGGGGATGCGGCTCGAACGCGCCATCGACGGAGGCCGCGCGACGCTGCTGACAGAGCTCGTCCGGCAGGACGCCGAGCGCGCGGGCATCGCGGCGGAGCTTTCCGAACTGCAGACCCTGCGCCGGACCGAGAGCGCCCGGCTCGATGCGCTGGCCCCGCTGGCGGCGCAGCTCGAGGACCTGCAGCGCGACTTCAGCGTGGCGGAGGCGGTCTTTGCCTCGGCCATCGCCCGCACCCAGTCGAGCAAGACCGACATATATGCCTCGTACCCGCTGGTGCAGGTGCTCGAGGACCCGACGCTGCCCGACCGGCCGTCGTCGCCCAACCGCAAGCTGGCGCTGGCCGCGGGTGTCGCCGCCTGCATGCTGCTGGTCTTCTCGCTCTGCCTCGCCTGGATCCGCGGCGCGCTGATCCGTGGGCTGCTGTCGGTCAAGGGGCAGGGGCAGTGAGCGCCGGCCGCAACGCCCCGGATGCGGTGATTGCGCCCGGTGGTCCTGCCGGGGCCGTGATTTCCCCGCAAGACCCTTCGGAGGCCGTCATCGCGGCGCCCCGCTCCGCAGCGGTCATTGCCCCCCGGAACCCGGCCGAGGCGATGATCTGGAAGACCATCACCTGGACCTGGCCGCTCTATGGCATCGGGGCGCTTTACGTGGTGGGGCCGGTGCTGGCCTGGACGCTGGCGATGCTGGCGGGGCTGTCGCTCTACCTCGGGCCCGCGATCCGCGAGGACCTGCGTGCCACCGGCCCGGTGCCGCCGGTGGTCTGGGGCTGGGGCGTCGGCATGCTGGTCATGCTGGTGGCGCTCTGGGTCGGACATCTCGACTGGTCGCTGGGCATGAAGCAGACCATCAAGTCCTCGATCGGCTGGGCCAAGGGATGGGCGCTGCTGGCGCTCTTCCCGCTGATCGGGGCGGTGCTGCCGATCCGGCGCGAGATCCTCGTCCGCGCCCAGTGCCGGCTCGGGCTGGTGACCCTCTGCCTTGCGCCGGTGCTGCTGGCCGCCCCGCATCTCGGGCTGCCCGAGCGCATCTGGACCTCGCCGCTCAAGGCCATCGGCGGCCCTGGGCCCGAGTATTTCTCGGTCTACTTCTTCACCTTCGACCCGGCCTCGTGGACGCCGCGCTGGCAGTTCTATGCGCCATGGTCGCCCTTTGCCGCGCTGCTCGGGGTGTCGACGGTGCTGTTCGCGCTCGAGGACACCGACAAGCGCTGGCGCGCGGCGGGACTCGCGGCGGGGGTGCTGATGATCCTGGCGTCGAAGTCGCGCATGGGGCTTGTCGGGCTGGTGGCCTGCACCATGGGACCGCGCATGATGCCGCTGGTGCTGCGCAGCTGGGCCTGGGCGGCGGCGGCGGGGCTGACCGCCTCGCTGGCGATCACCGGCACGTGGCTGGCGCGGACCATTTCGAACGGGGTCGACGCCTTCAAGGGCGCCCGCGCCGACAGCACCCGGGTGCGCGAGACCCTGCAGCGCATCGCCGAGGAACGCTGGCGCGAGGAGGCGGTCTGGTTCGGCCACGGAACCGTGCAGCCGGGCCCGCACATCGTCGAGTACATGCCCATCGGCAGCCACCACACGTGGTTCGGGCTGCTCTTCGTGAAGGGGCTGGTGGGGCTGCTGGCCTTTGCCGTGCCGCTGATCTGGCAGACGTCGCTGGCGCTGCGCGATGCCGCCATGGGGCCGCGCGGGCGCCTGCCGCTGGGGCTCTGCATGGTGATCGTGCTGCTGACCTTCGGCGAGAACCTCGAGATCGAGGCCTATCTTCTGTGGCCGGCGCTGGTGTTGCTGGGCATCCATGCGCGCGAGCTTGCAGAGGCTCGCCGCGCGCCGGTGGCGGAGCCCGTGCAGGCTGTGGCGGCCTGAGGGCGGCTTACTTCTCGAGGTCCTTGAGCGCCTGCCTGATCTCTTCCGCGTGGGTGCGCAGGAAGAAGGCGAGGATCACCAGCCCGATGCCGTTGAACATCAGCTCGATGCCCAGAAGGATCCCGAGAAGGCTGGGCGCGACCTCGAAGAAGTTGGCAATGATGTAGCCCGCGAGCAGCACCGACAGCGCGCCCGAGAGCAGCATCGCCCAGAAGAACGGGGTCTGGCGCATCCGGAAGGCGGTGATCAGCCGGGTGACGCCGTTGGCGGCGAAGAGGATGGTGACGATCATCGTCAGCGACACCACGCCCTCGAGCGGGCGGAACATCAGCGAGATCCCGAGCAGCAGCAGCAGCAGGCCGAGCCCGAAGCTCATGACCTTGTTCGAGGTGCTGCCCTCGCCGAACCCCGCGAAAATCTGGAAGCCGCCGGCGACCGCGAAGAGGATGCCGGCGAGCGTGGTGACGGCGATCGAGGCGGCGACCGGGTTCGCAAGCACGAACAGGCCGAACAGGATCGACAGGATGCCCAGAATGAGCCATTTCACCCACATCTTCATGGTGGTTCTCCTCGCTTCTCCGCCGGCGCGCCCGGACGGCGGCGCCTCTGGCCTGGGGGCATCAATTCGCATGGCTTGGGTCGCGTCAAGCCCATTCGCCTGATCTGCGGCCGTGGCGCGACCCGCGGGCCATGGCGGCGGCTCACTCGTCCGAGGGGCGGTTCCGGGTCAGCACGAAGATCGCCGCGCCGCCCATGGCGATGCCCTGGATCAGCAGCACCCGCTCGGAGACGCCGGCCAGCAGGCTGCCGAGGAAGACCAGCGTCATCATGGTGACCGCCATGATCTTGGCGCGGCGCGGGATCGCGCGCTCGGTCTGCCATCGCAGGATCAGCGGGCCGAAGGTGCGGTGCGCGAGCAGCGCCGCGTGCAGCCGGGGCGAACTGCGGCTGAAGGCGAAGGCCGAGAGCAGCACGAAGGGCGTGGTCGGCAGGATCGGCAGCACGATCCCGATGATCCCGAGCCCGAGGCTTGTAACGCCCAGCATGATCCAGAGTGCCCGCACCTGCCCGTTCCGTCCCAGAAGCGGCGGCCCGATGCGCCGCCCTCCTGCAGATATGGCGCCCGGCGCGCGGCTGGCCAAGGGCGATCTGACACGGGGCGCCTATGCTGCGGACTTGCGCGCCCGGCGGGGCCTGTGCAAATTTTCAGCGTGCCCCCATGGGTGCGGCGGCAAAAGCGCGGCGTGTCATAAATCTGACGCATGGCGCTTGCCCCGATGGGGCGGGGTGTGAAACTGCGGCGCACCACTAGGAATTTGCGACTTTACGGAGACATCCCGATGCGGACCGCGTCCTTCCTTCATCCGATCCTCGCCACGCTGGCGATCGGTCTCGCCACCCCGGCCTTCGCGCAGGACTTCGTGGCCAAGATCGGCCACCTCGAAAGCACCCAGCAAAGCCGTCACGTCCACCTCGAGAAGGTGGCGGAGCTGGTCAAGGAGCGCACCGGGGGCGCCGTCGAGTTCCAGCTCTTCCCGCAGGGCCAGCTCGGCAACCAGCGCCAGATGACCGAGGGCGTCCAGCTCGGCACGCTCGAGGCGACGGTGTCGCCAGCGGCCTTCCTCGGCGGCTTCAACCCGCTGGTGTCGATCCTCGACATTCCCTACCTCGTCCCCGAGGACACCGCCGCCGCCGCCGAGCTGCGCGACGGGCCCTTCGGCGAGGCGCTGCTCGACAGCTTCTCGGACAAGGGTCTGGTCGCCATCGACCTCTGGCCCAACGGCACCAAGCAGTTCACCTCGTCCAAGCCGCTCGACGACATCTCGGCCTTCTCGGGCCAGAAGTTCCGGGTGATGGACAGCTCGATCCTCATCGAGCAGTTCAACGCACTTGGCGCCTCGGCCATCGCGCTGCCTTTCGGCGAGCTCTACACCGCGCTGCAGACCGGCGTCGTGGACGGCGAGGAGAACCCGCTCGACACCATCCGCGCCATGAAGTTCTACGAGGTGCAGGATTACCTTGTCGTCTCCGATCACGGCGCGATGGAGGACGTGGTGCTGTTCAACCCGATGTTCTGGGAAAGCCTGCCCGAGGACTACCGCACCATCATCCGTGACGCCTTTGCCGAGGTCATCCCCGAGCTGACCGCGCACAAGGCCGCCGCCGTCGAAGACGCGCTCGCCGCCATCAAGGAGTCGGGCACCGACGTGCGGATCGCCGACGAGGCCGAGCGGGCGAATTTCCGCGAGGTGATGTTCGAGCCCGCCTCCGCCGCCTATGTCGCCAAGACGGACGACGCCGGGCAGGCCTTGCTCGACACCTATACGCAGGCCTATGAGAGCCTGAACTAAGGTCAGGGCGGCCCCGGCGACACGGGGCCGCCTGCATCAAGGAGCCCCGATGAAAGCCCTCCGCCTGCTCCGGACGGTCGAACGCACCGTCCTGGTCGCGCTCTTCCTGTCGATGGTGACGCTCTACACCGGCTCGGTGATCACCCGCGAGATTGGCGGCAGCTTCGCCAGCCGCTTCGCCTGGATCGAGGAGGCGGTGCGGATCATGAACCTGTTCCTCGTCTTCCTCGCGCTGGGACTGGCGCTGGAACGGGGCAAGCATGTGGGCATCACCACGCTGCGCGACCGGCTGCCGCCGGCGGCGCTGAAGGCAGTGCAGCGGCTCATCGACATCGCGGGCATCGGCTTCTGTCTCTACGTCGCGTGGCTGGCGGTGGGGCTGGTGCAGTTCGTGCTGCGATCGGGGCAGAGCTCGCCCACGCTCGGCGTGCCGATGGGGGTGATCTACATGGCGCCGGTGGCGGGCTTCCTGCTGCTGGCGCTGCGCTACGCGCTGAGCCTCTTCGGCGTCATCGACCGCTTCTCCGCGCAGGAGGAGCAGGCATGATGCTCGCGCTGATCCTGCTTCTGGCGGTGGCGCTGCTGGCGCTCGGCTTCGAGATGATGCTGGTGCTGGGCCTGCCGGCGCTGGCCTACAAGCAGGCGTTCTGGCCGCAGCTGCCTGACGCGGCGGTGGTGCAGAAGATCGTGGGCGGCATCGACCATTCCACGCTGCTGGCCATCCCGTTCTTCATCTTCGCCGCCAACCTCATGGGCTCGGGGCAGATCGCGCGCCAGCTCATCGGCGTGGTCAAGGCGCTGCTCGGGCACACCCGCGGCGGCATGGGTCACGTGGTGGTCGGCGGCTCGATGGCCTTCGGCTCGGTCTCGGGCTCGGCGCCCGCCACGGTCGCGGCCATGGGGCGCATGGTCTACCCCGAGATGCGCCGCGCCGGGTTCTCCGAGAAGTTCAGCCTCGGGCTGCTGGTGGCCTCGGCCGAGACGGCGCTGCTGATCCCGCCCTCGATCACGCTGATCGTCTACGGCTGGATCACCGGCACTTCGATCTCGCAACTCTTCGCGGGCGGGCTCGCGGTTGGCGTGGTGCTGGCGGCAGCCTTCGCGATCTTCGTGCATATCCAGGCGTTGCGCAGCGGCGTAACCGCGGACCCGCGCCTGCCGTGGGGCGCCCGGTTCCATGCCATCTGGCGGGCAAAATGGGCGCTCGGGATGCCGGTCATCATCCTTGGCGGCATCTATTCGGGTGTCATCACCCCGACCGAAGCCGCGGCGGTGAGCGTGGTTTATGCCATCCTCGTCGAAATGGTGGTGCTGCGGAGCCTCGATCTGAAGGGACTCGTGCAGATCACCGAGGAGAGCGCGATCAACACCGCGATCATCTTCGTTTTGCTGGCGGTGGGCGGGCTCATCAGCTTCTTCGTGACGCTGGCGCAGATCCCCGCCGGGATCATCTCGATGATGGAGACCGCCGAGGCCGGGCGGATCACCTTCCTGATCGTGGTGAACCTCTGCTTCTTCGTGGCGGGCATGTTCATCGACCCGAACTCGACGCTGCTGATCCTCGTGCCGCCGCTCTTCCCGGTGGCACAGAGCTTCGGCATCGACCCGGTGCATTTCGGCATGATCGCGACGCTGAACGTCTGTCTCGGCATGATCACCCCGCCCTTCGGGCTCGACATCTTCGTGGCGAGTTCGACGCTCGACAAGCCGGTGACCGAGATCATCAAGGGCGTCTGGCCCTTCGTGGTGGTGAACCTGATCGTGTTGCTGATCATCACCTACATCCCGCAGATCTCGCTCTTCGTGCCGCGTCTGATCTTCGGCTGAGCGCCCAGGGCTCAGGCGGTGACGCTGGCGTGGCGCCGCGCCCAGAAGGGCGCGTCGGGCCAGCGCGTCTCGAGCCCGTAGAGATCCCGGCGCATGGCGAGGTAGGTCGTGAAGTCCTGCCGCACGGCGCCGGCATAGGCGTCGAGCGGCGCGGTGTCGCCGGCGAGCGCCGCCTGCACCGCGTCGGCCAGCACCAGCGCCCCCGAGAGTGCCTTCCAGAGCCCGCGCGCGGTGACCGGATCGCAGGCCGAGGCCGCGTCGCCGAGCGCTGCCCAGTCATCTCCCGCCACCCGGTCGAGGCAGAAGGACGGCGCCGCCCCGGCCCGGGGCCGTTCGTGCGCGTCCGAGACATGCTCGAGCAGGGCGCGAATGTGCCGGGTGCGCCGCAGTGCCGCCAGCCACGTCTCGGGGTCCGAGAAACCATGGTCGCGCACGACGTCCGCGTCGGAGGCGAAAAGCACCAGAAGCCGGTCCGAGGGCAGTCGGCTCGCGTACCACCAGCCCTCGGGCACCGCCTCGAGCCATGTCAGCCGCGACAGGCCTGGGGCGGCCTTGCGGAAGCGCGCGGCGATGCAGTGCAGCGTGTCGAGCCCGGTGCGCTGCGCCTCCTGCCTGCGGGCGAAGGCGGCGCTGCAGCCGGTGGCATCGACCACGAAGCGCGCCTCTAGCGCGGGCGCGCCGCGGAACGCCAGCCGGTGGCCGCCGTCGATGCGCTCGGTTCCCGCGAACTGCGCCCCGAGCCAGAGCTCGGCGCCCGCCTGCGCAGCGTTTTCCAGAAGCAGCTCCTCGAAGCGGGGCCGGTCGATGTGCCAGCCGTGGCCGTAGGGGCGCAGCATGAAGTCGTTGTAGCCCAGCCCGTCGCTGCCCCAGCTCGAGCAGCTGCCGTGGCAGGCCATGTGGTCGTCGGCCAGGAACGCATCCAGCACGCCCAGCCGGTCGAGGATGGCACGGCTGTCCGGCGGGATGGTCTCGCCCAGCCGGAAGGGGCGCACCTCTTCCGACTCGCAAAGCACCACGCGCCCGACCCCGGCCCGTGCCAGCGCGATGGCGCAGGCGGCGCCCGCCGGGCCACCGCCCAGCACCGCGACGTCGCAGCTTTCGAACGTGGTGTCTGCGATCATGCGGCGATCAGCCCGAGGGGTTGTCGGAGATGGTGTTCGGCCACGGGATCACCGGGTCGGCATCGTCCTCGAAGAGGCTCGCCACCTCGAGGTAGTAGTTGGTGGGATAGGACGGATCGTAGCCCTCGATCGCCGGTCCCTGCATGACGACGCCGATCTTCTGCCAGTTCAGCAGGATGTTCTCACGGTCCTGGAAGCGCCCGACGTTCTGCGCCGGGAAGGGGCCGGGCCCCGCGGGCGAGGGCTGCGCCTTGGTGCCTTCGCCGCGCACCGAGAACTTCTGCCGGGGCAGGGCGCCGCCGTTCGCGGCGAGGTCGTCGAAGGTGTAGACCGCCACCGGCCGCTGCGCGGGCCAGGACCAGAATAGCGTGGTGTTGATGCCCTCAAACACGTGCGGGTCCTTGCGGCTGTTGACGTCACCTCCGGGGTTGGGCTCGGGCAGGTGGGTTGCGCAGGAGTTGTAATCCGTGTGCCAGGGGATGGCCATGAACTTGCAGATGTCGCCGGGCTCGACCCCCGCCTGTCCCGGCCGCGTGGGGGTGTAGCCGACCCCGAGGAAGGGCGTCCCCGCCTGCGCGCTGCCGTAATCCAGCGGCGCCATGGCGATGCGGAACGGGCCGATGGCCGGGTTGGTCCAGTCGCTGTTGTAGAGCTCGGTGTCGCGCACGATGAAGGTGAGGTCGATGCCCGGGCTGAAGCGCCCGCCAAGGCAGTTCGCCAGCACCACCTTGTCCAGTCGTTCGCCCGGTCCCAGCGGCACCGGCGGGGTGGCGGTGAACTTCTTGTCGAACCACTGCATGACGAAGAAATACTGGCTGGTCGACAGCGTCAGGAAGGCCTTTCCCGCGTCCCCCAGCGACAGTGGCATCAGCGGCGAGCCGGTGGCGAAGTCGTTGCTGCCGTCGGGATCGGGGTTGGGGTTGCGGATCAGCGCCTTGACGTAGAGCCGGTTGCCGGGGTCGTCCTCGGGCGTGATGTTGTCGATGCTGTCATGCGCGGCGATGGCCGAGTCCGGCAGGTTGGTGTTCCACATCTGCAGCGAGGCGGCGCGGAAGACCGGGAAGATGTCCTCGTAGAAATCCGGCTGGTAGTCGGGCAGGTAGGCGCCGTTGGCGTAAATGCCGGGGTTGACGTCGAAATGCTCGATCCAGGTGTTGTAGATGTCATCCCAGAGCGAGACGATGTTGAGCGTCTGCGGCGCATAGCCCGGGTCCGTCGCGACCGCCCAGGCGCTGCCCTCGAGCGGCACCTCGCTGCCGTCGTCGAGCACCAGCACCGCGGTCACCGGCCCGTCCGAGGTGTCGTCGAACCAGCCGTCGTTGTTCACGTCGTGCATCAGCGGCAGGGCGTTGGCGCCGAAGCCGCAGGCCAGCCCGTGGCCGCCCAGAACCTCGAGCCGCCCCTTGCTGTCGGTGCGCAGTCCGCCCAGCGTGGTGATCGCCTCGCCCGAGGGGCAGACGAGGTCGGGAAAGGTCGCGGTGTCGGGGAACTGCTTGGGATAGTCCGGCAGCTCGGTCACCGCGCCGCCGACATAGGCCGAGGCCGGGGTCGCGGTGTCGAACTCGACTCTTGCGCCGGTGCCCTGGATGGTGCGGGGGCCGGCGTCGATCACCAGCTTCGCCAGCCGCTCCGGCGCCGAGGGGTCGTCGGCGCCGCCAAAGCCCGGGTTGCGGAGCGGGGGGAGGCCGCCGCCGGTGTAGGAGGCGATGCCCTCCTCGTCGACCTCGAGCCAGCAGTTGGCCTTCTTGTTGGCCAGGTGCACCGTCCAGATGATGTCGGTCACCGTGCGCCCGTCCGACAGCACCGTGCCGATGCCCACCGGCGTGCCGTCGCCCGAGGGGAAGCTGCCGAGCGGGGCGTCGTCGTATTCGAAGACGGTGAACCGCGCCGCCTGCCGCTTGAGCGCCCCGGCGCCGTCGCGCACGTCGGCGCTGGTGATGGTCTCGCCGTCTGTGTCGGGCCGGATCGGCAGGCCGCCGTTGAGGTCGGTGCCCTCCTGCGGCATGCCGGCCATGGTCTCGGGGCCGATGTAGTACTCGACGCTGTTGCCGACGCGCGCGATGCCGATGGCCGGATGAATGCGGAATGTCATGGCATGTCTCTCCTTGCGTGTCCGGTCACTTGGCTTCGAGGTTCTGGACGTAGGCGTTCAGAAGGATGTGGCTGATGTTGAGGTTCTTGCCCGGCAGGGGCCGGTCCACGGCGTCGGGCGGGAAGACCATGTCGGTGCGGTGGCACGAGAAGCACTGGTCCTCGGAGCGCACCTTCTGGGTGAAGGTCTCGATCACCGAGTTGGACAGCTTCACCGAGCCGGTGATGATGCTGCCGTCCATCGCCATGTTGGGCTCGAGCGCGTCGGCCTGGCTGAACCAGATCGCACCGGTTTCCATGTAGTTGCGCCAGACCGAGTCCGCCTCGAGCCCGGCGTGCACGGTGCTGTTGAGGCTGCCGATGTTGGCGGAGTTCTGGGTCGAGCCGCCGCCGAAGGGATACTGCCGGCAGACCTGCGTGACCGGCGACAGGGTCTGGGTGGCGGGATCGGTCAGGGTCAGGAACGCGGCGTTGTTCTGGTTGCACTCACCGGCTGTGGTGTTGGCTGCGTAGAAGGTGAAATCCTGGCTGCTCACCGGGTCGTCGATGAGCTGGCCCAGCGAGAACTGCGGCGCGTTGTTGCGGTGCTCGAAGGTGGCCCAGATCGCCTCGGGGTGGCCCTTGACGATGCCGACCACGTGCAGGCCCACCAGGGCTACGGTGACCTCCTCGGTCTGGCCGGGGTCGGCGATGACGTTGCCCGCGGCGTCGGCGCTGAGCTTCTCGATGGTGGCGGACATGGTGAAGATGCCCGCCGCGTCCTCGTCGGCGCCCATGATCTTCCACGCGGCCTTCAGCGTCACCGATCCGATCGGGTAGTTCTGGTCGGCGGGGGCGGCGAGCAGGTTGGCGGGGACGTTGTACTGGTTCTGGGTGACCACGAAATCGTAGTAGGTCTGGTTCACGTACATCGAGTAATAGACCGCCCGGCCGTTCTGATCGACGAGCAGCCCCAGCGAGCCCGCCTGTCCGACCTCGTCGAAGGTCTCGCCCATGTCGCTCTTGCGGGCGCGAGGCCGCAGCATCACCTCGTCGGGCTCGGTGTCGGGGACGCCGTCCACCACGTCCTGCGCCGGGATCAGGCTCAGGAAGCGCGGCATGCCGTCGTCGTTGTTCTGGGTGAGGAACAGGAAGGCCTGCCACGACCACAGGTGAAACGCGCAGTTGCTGTTGAAATCCGCGTTGTCGTCCGGCGGCGGTGTCTGCGCGTGGGGAAACCAGTCCGTGGGGGCGCTGCAATCGGTGCCCTGTTGCGCCTGTGCGGCGGGCACACCGAGAAAACCCGCAAGCAGGATGGCGGCGAGGCCGCCGGTACGAAATGTCATCTGGTCCCTCCCCCCGGATCGAGTCCGGACTCTCTTCTTCGTGGCTGCGCCTCAGCCGCTGGCGGCGGAGACGTGGCTGCGGGCATGGAGCATGGTGCCGTCGTCGAGACGGACCAGCGCCATGACGTTCTGTTCGCGGCCGAGGTCGAGCGGGCCGCTCATCTCGGCGCGGGGTGCGTCCGGATCGATGTCGAAGCTGGCCAGCAGCGGCTGGCGTTCGCCGAGCGCGAAGACCTGCACCGACCGCACCGGCGCCTGCGCGCTGGCGGGGTTCTCGAGCAGGACGCGGTAGCGCAGGCCGGTGCCGCCTGTCTCGGTGGTTAGCGTCAGCCGCATTGGCTCGGGCTCGGCCGCGAGAAACGGCACGGCGCCGGCGGTGCCGGCAAGGACGGTGGCGACAAGAAAGGCCCTCCGGTCCAGTGTCACTGCTGCTGTGCTGCGCATGATCCTCTCCCCCCGACTCGTCCTGACACCGTGGAACGCGTGGATCCATTTTCTCCCTAAGGTTGTCATTTCATGCTTGTTTACGCAAGGTAAATTACGGGCGGTTCTGGCGAGTGAGGGCACTGGGCCCCGAGGGCGGGCTCTCGCAGATGCAGCATTCGGGTGCGGTGCAGAGCAGCTGAGTCCGGGGCGTTCCAAGGTGGAATCGAGGCGTCGGGCGCGGCGGAAAACGGGTGGAAAAATTGACGCTGCGCGGGGGCGGATGCTCGGGGCGGGGCGGAGACGCTCTCCGTCGGATTTCTTATAATTTTCTTATATTTCAGTATATTAAGCAGATATTTGGTATCGGTACTGTTCCAGGAAAACGCTCCGAAATGACGCTCCCGAAAATACTTATTGACCATAACAATTATACCGAATACCAATTATCGCAGAGGAGGGACCGCATGCCGCAACTCGATAAAAGTCCGGACGACCGTGTGGGCCAGAATGTGGAGGACACGGTGCTTGGTGACCTGATCGGCTACCGCCTGAAGCGCGCCTACATGCAGATTCAGCCGGTGGCACAGCAGGTGCTCGCGGAGGACGGCCTCAGGGTGGTCAGCTTCTCCTGCCTGTCGATCATCACCGACAATCCCGGAATCGTTCAGACCGAGCTCGCGGCGGCCTTGCAGATGGAGCGTTCGAACCTGGTCGTGATCATCGACGAGCTCGAGCAGTCCGGCTTCATCGCCCGCAAGAAGGTTCCCACGGACCGTAGGCGCTATGCGCTGACCGCCACGCTGCGCGGCCGCCGTCTGCGCGACCGGGCGGCCGACAAGATAAGGCAGGCCGAGGACACGATCGTCGGCTGTCTCGACAAGGAGGATCGCACCCGCCTCATGGCCGTTCTGGAACGGCTCGAGGACCAGCGGACGCGATAAGGAGGGTCGCGGTCCGTCGGGGTTCGGACGGGCGTGACGCAACACAGGGAGGAGACCCATGAAAACGCGCTTTGCCGCGAGCCTGCTCGCATGCTCGATTTCCGCCGTCGCGCTGACGGCCCAGGCGGATACCATCCGCGCCACCAGCGGCTTCGGCCCGAGCCACGCCATCGCCACCGACGTCTACCCGACGATCTTCGCCAAGCTCGAAGAGCTGACCGACGGGCGCTGGACCGGCATGGACACGCCCTCGGGGCTGGTCGCGCCGAACGAGATGTCCACCAGCCTGCGTGACGGCGTGACCGAATTCGGCCCGCTGCTGATGCCCTATTTCGTCGCCGAGTACCCGGACAGCGTGCTGGTCTCCGAGCTGTCGATGCTGGGCTCCAGCGCCAAGGTCGTCTCGTCGGCGGTGACCGAGTACATCGTCACCTGCGAGCCCTGCCAGGCCGAGTTCACCCGCAACGGGCAGGTCTATCTCGGCTCCGATACCACGCCGCTCTACGACCTGCTGTCGACCAGGCCGGTGCGCACCCTCGACGACATGAAGGGCCTGAAGATCCGCAGCGGCTCGCCATTCTACGCGGCCTTCATCGAAAGCACCGGCGGCGCGCCCGTGCAGATGCCCTCGAGCGAGCTCTTCGAGTCGCTGAGCCAGGGCGTGATCGACGCCACCTTCAGCTCGCCGCACGAGATCATCGCAAACCGCCTTGGCGACGTGGTGGGCTACGTCACCGAGATCGAGCAGGGCGTGTTCAACGGCGCGGCCGTTGCCACCGCCGGCAAGATGCTCTGGGACCGCATGGACACCGCCGACCGCAAGGCGCTGGCCACTGCCTCGCAATACGGTCTGGCCGCGGGCCTCGCGGGCTTTGATGCCCAGATCGCCGAAGTGCGCGAACAGAAGCTGGTCGAGTTCATCGAGCCTGACCAGAGCCTCGTCGATGCCAAGGCCGCGTTCAACGAAGAGCGCCTCGCCAACGCCGCCAAGATCCTCGAAGAGCGCGGCGTGTCCGATGCCCAGTCCAAGATCGACCGCTACAAGGCGCTGATCCAGAAATGGGAAGGGCTCGTCACCCCCGACATGACGCCCGAGGCGCTGGGCGAGCTGCGCGCGCAGGAGATCTGGTCGCAGGTCGATTTCGCGACCTACGGCGGCTGAGTCACCGCCGGGCGCCCCGCCAACCCGGGGCGCTCACCCGCTTCACCCCGCAATTTCCCGGAGCATCGGATGCTGAAACCGATCGAAACCGCCGTGGCGCGGATCAGTATGGTATTGGGTGGCGTCGTGCTGCTGGCGATGACCGAGCTCAAGCGCCGCCACATCGAGGCGACGGTGTTCACCGAGAAGCTCACCGGCTGGCCGCTGCGCGCGGTGCTGCTGCTCGGGCTCACGGTCTTCGGCGCGGTGCTGGCCGTGCTGCTCTGGGGCTCCACCGTGGAGGCAGTGAGCAAGACCGCCCGCCGCGTCTACGTCGAGGCCGGCACCATGCGCTTCCCGACATGGCCCAGCTACTGGATCCTGCCGGTGTCCTTCGGCCTCGCGCTGCTGGTCAACGTCATCCGCCTGATCGAACTCTTCACCGGGCGTTTCGCG
>NZ_JAATOS010000151.1:0-8474 GCF_011806505.1 Salipiger sp. HF18
TTGGGCCTCCTCCCATTTTGTCGTCTTGGTTCAGTTCGTTACCGGCCCGCGTCCGTTGCCTCGCGGGGCGGGACGCGGCCCGCGATGAAATCGACCAGCGTCGGACCCTCGGGGCCGATCGCGACCTCCTTGTAGCGGGTGGCGCCAAGACCGCGGCACAGCGCGCCGTTGAACTCCATGTTGATGCGCGTGCTGCGCAGCCGACCCATGTGCGCCTGAAGCCCGTCCGGCGCGATGCGCTGGCCGTCCCAGGTCGGGAAAGCGGGGGCGTCCCCGCCAGGCGCGAGCCCCTTCACCGCGAGCAGCTCGAGATAGCGCGGCAGCTGCCGCAGCTCCTCGGGGCCGGTGAAGCGCACCCGCTTCAGCGCGGCGAGCGTCATCGCGGTGATCGCCGCGTCGCTCCTGCCCTCGGCGCGCAGCGCCAGCAGCAGCGCTTCCTGGCGGCGGTCAAAGGCCTTGGCCATGAAGGTCTCGACCACCTCGTTCAGCACCGCGCCGCCGCAGCTTTCGGCGAAGATCTCGTGGAACGGCCGGCCGCTGTTGACGCCGTCGTTGACCTCGTCGCCGAGGCAGTGGTCCTGCAGGTGCACGGTCATGCCGCGCACCCAGGGCAGGGCCATCACCTCGGAGCGGATGCCGAAGGCCATCAGGAACGCGAAGTTGGGCGAGCACCAGTAGGTCGGCAGCCGGAACTCGACCCGGACGAAGAGGTCCTCCGAGACCTCGACGCTCTGGACGAAGTCCATGTCGGTGATCGGCTCGTCGAGCTCGGGATCCGAGACTGCCGAAAGGCAGTCCCAGACCTCCAGCTCGCATTCCGCCTTCAGAGTGGCAAGGAACATGAGCTTACTCCGCCGCGATCTGCACCGGTGCGCCGGCCAGCTGCGTCTTCATCGCCTCGACATCGACGTCGTAGAGTTTGGCCGCGTTGAGCCCGAGGATCTTCTCCTTGATCGCGTCGGTCAGCTGCACGCCGCTGCGTTCGGCCGAGATGTCTTCGGGGATCTGGTAGTTCCAGAATTTCTCGACCAGCCATTGCGGAGTCCAGATCGCGTAGTCCGAGCCGAACAGGATCTTGTCCTCGCCGACCCACCACAGCAGCTCGGCCATGACCTCGCCGAAATAGCGGGGGCGCGAGTGGATGAAGGGCATGGCGACGGCGAGACCGGCGTAGACATTGGTCTCCTGCGTCGCGATCCAGCAGAAATCGTCGAGCCGGGGCAGGCCGCAATGCTCGACGATCCAGTTGAGGTTCTGGAAGTCGGTGGCGGCATAGTCCACGTCATCGACGCTGAAGGCATCCTTCGACAGCGGGATGATGGTCGGACCCTTGTGGACGTGGATGTTGCGGATGCCGAGCTTGTCGCAGAGCTCGAAGCACTTGTAGGCCGCGGGATCGTTCAGCGCCCAGCCCTTGCTGCCGCCGTTCCACTCGGCCGTGTACATCTTCACGCCCTTGATATCGAAGGTTTCCTTCATCCAGTGGATGTACTCGAGCGCCTTCTCGCCATCGCGGGGATCGAAGCTGCCGTTGACGATGAAGCGTTCCGGGTGCCGCTTGGCCATCTCGTGCGAGCGCTCGAGGCAGCCGAAACCCTCCTTGTAGAAATCGCGCAGGACGGTGGTCTGGATGATCGCCATGTCGTCCGGGCCATCGACGAAGAGGTCGCGGTAGATGTCCTCCTCGGAGTATTTCTCGAACTTGGCCTTCTCCCAGAGCTCCTCCTCGGGGCTGAGGTTGGTGTGGTAGGCGTAGAAGCAGTCGATGAACTGCTTGCCGTGGACGTTCGCCTGGTTCTCGGGGCTGGCGTCCCAGAAGTGGACGTGGCCGTCGAGGACGAAGATCTCTTTGCCGTCGGGTGTCTTGTACATTGCTAACCTCCCTGGGTGTCGTTGCGCGCGCAGACGGTCCGGAGAGGCGCGCGGCATCCGGCTTTTCCAGCCGCGCGCCCGCTGTCTGTCCGTCAGGCCGTCCGCCTGTCTGTCCGTCGGTGGGGGTGGCCGGGGGCAGGGCGTGCCGCGCCCCCGTGCCGGTGATCAGATGAATTCCATCACTTCGTTCATGTCGCCGAAGAGGATCACGGTGTTGTCGTCGACCCGCACCATCCGCCCGTAGTGGGTGGAGGTGTTCACCTCGAAGATCTCGGCGGTCATCTCGCGGCCGAGGTATTCGGTGATCTCGTCCATTTTGAAGATCAGCTTGCCCTCGCCGTCGATCCGGATGGTGGCCGGGTTGTAGGTGACGGTCACGTTGGGATTGTTCTCTTCCATGAACTCGGCGATGGCGCGCGCCTCGACAGAGTCGTTCATGGTCACACCGCATTGATGCGACACCTCGCGCGAGGTCAGATCGATCTCGCTCATCGGCTTGAAGATGTTCTTCTTTGATGCGTTACGCGCTGTGCTAGACATCTGTTTCTCCCTATCTGGCTGATTACTTGAGACCGAGCTCGTCGAGGATCTGGGCCAGGCGCTCGCGCGAGACCTCTTTCACCTCCTGGTACGAGACCGGCTTGGAATGCGGTTGCGACCAGATCGGCTGAAGCGCGTCCGCGGCCTTTTCCGCAAGCGCGCCGTGCTTGGCGAGCCAGCCCTTGAAGAGCGCGCGGTTCTGCTCGCCGAACTGCTCGTCGTTCACGAGCAGGTAAATGAGGTCGACGGTGTTCGCGAGGTTGCGCTCATAGTCGGCCTCGGCCGCCGAAATCACCGGCGGGGTGATGAAGTCGTTGTTGGCGGCAGCAGCCTGCATGAAGAACCCCGAGCGGATCAGCTCGCCCACCAGCGGCTCGAACACGATGTTGATGGCGAAGTACTGCTCGAGATAGTCCTCGGCGCCCATGATCGTCTCGACCGCCTCGCGGCAGGGCTGCCAGATCGGGTCCTCGAGCCAGGTCTTCTTGCCGAGCTCGTCGTCCCAGCCGTCGAGATCCATGCCGATCTCGGCGAGGTAGAGCGTGATGTCCTGCGTCAGGCGCATCTTGTAGGACGAGTTGGTCAGCGTGGCGTTGTTGATCATCTGCGTGTAGCCGTAGCGCTGCGCCTGCATGAGCGAGGTGCCAAGGCCGAACTCGGCATGCTTCCAGGCGCCGAGATGCTTCTGCAGGACGGTCTGCCAGGCCTTGTCGAACACCTTGTGCGCACCGGCCTTGCGGGCGTTCGCGATGACGTTCTGCACCATGGTCTCGATCTTCGACTGGCGCTGGTAGTGGGTCCGCTCCCATTCCTGGTCGGGGGCGCGGAAGGCGTGCCAGTTGCTGGACTGCGCGGCGGTGGAGGTCTTCTGGTAGGCGCCGCCGCCCTTGCCGCCCTCGAACTCGATGATCCAGTTCTGGATCAGGTAGCGCTCGGGATCGGGCTGGACGTCGCAGGTGACGTCCTCGTAATGGGTCGCCCGTTTGCCGCGCGGGGTGAAGTAGCTGTACTTGCGGCTCTTCGAGCCGACGAACTCTGCGGCACCCGCGGCGCCGGAGCCGACGGAACTAGATGTTGCTACCATGGTAGCCTCCCTTGGTTGGTGTTACGTCACTAGCGTTCGGACCGGTCTCAGTGGTCCGAAGAACCGGAAGTGGGCGTGAACTTGTCGAAGAAGATGCGGTCGGTATCGAAGTCGTGCATGAAAAGCACCGGCGTCAGCGCGTCGATCATCGGCGGCGGTCCGCAGGCGTAGACGTCGCCGTCGCCGTCGATCCCCAGCGCCTTGAGCCGCCGGTCCACCGCCTCGTGCACGAAGCCGCGCTCGCCGGTCCAGTCTGCGTCGTCGTCGGCATGGCTGAGCACCGGGATGAACTCGATGCCCGGATGGGCCGCGGTCAGCGCATCGATCCGGTCGAGCAGGATCAGGTCGTCGCGGGTGCGGGCGCCGTAGAAGAAGTAGACCGGGCGGTCCTCGCCGCTGGCGACGTGATCGTTGAGGATCGACCAGACCGGCGACATGCCAGATCCTGCGCCCACGAGGATCACGGGTCCTTCTCGGTCTTCCCGTCGGAAGCACATTCCGTAGGGTCCCTCGATGCTGACGTCGGCGCCGGCCTTGATGCCTCCGTCGTCGAGCTCGTTCGAGAAGCGTCCGTCGGGGTACTTCTTGATGATGAAGCCGAGTTCTTGGGTTTCGCTCGGCGGATTTGCCATGGAGAACGAGCGTGTAATCTCCTCCCCCTTTTCCGTCTTGACCGTGATGTCGACATATTGGCCCGCCCAGAACTTGAGAGGTGCATCCAACTCGATCTGAACGCCTCGGATATCATGGGTCAGTTTCTGGAAATCGACGATCTTGCCCGAGAACTGCCGGACCGGAATGGACTTGGAGAGGGCCTCCTCGTCATAGTTCAGAAGCTCGATGTCCACGTCGCTGTAGGCAAGGGTACGGCACATGAGGATGTGGCCGCTGTCCTTCTCCATCTCGTTCAGCGCGAAGGTGGAATACTTGAGCATCTCGGTCTCGCCATCGAGCTGGACGCATTTGCAGGCCGAGCATTGCCCTTCCTTGCAACCATGCGGCAGCGCGATGCCCTGGCGGAACGCGGCGTCGAGGATCGTCTCGTCCTCGTCCACCTCGAATTCCACGCCGACAGGCTGCAATCGGACGGTATAGGTCTCCGTCATTCTATCCTCCCTGGGGCACGGCACGCGCCATTCGCGCGGCCGAGGGTCCGGGAGCCGCGAGGGCGGCTCCCGGTCGTCTCGTGTCAGTTGCAGGGGTTGATGGTGAACCCGGCGCGGTACTCGGCGATGTGGGCCTCGCGGTCCGCGTCGTTCATCCCGCGCAGCATGTTCAGCGGCACGCACGTGCTCGAGCTTCCACATGTCCTTGTTGTCGAAGCGCAGGTGCGGCTGCGGCACCAGCGTCTCGCCATCGTCGCGGACGAAGTTCAGGTCGACGATCGCGTCGGCAAGATCCCAGCCGTCATAGACCGACTCCCACTCGCGCTTGCCCGAGAACTTGCCCATCGCCGGCGTCGGACGACCCTGGTACTCGTCCGCGAAGGCCTCGACGGCGGTCCAGCGGTCGAGCTCGTGGGCGAAGGTGTGCAGCTGGCCGTCGATCTCGTCCACGACCATGTCCTCGCGGATGAGGCAGGGCACAAGGCAGGACCAGCAGCGGTGCGGATAGACGTAGCCGGTATCCTGGTTGAAGGTGATGACGGTCTCGCCCGGCTTGCTGAGCTTGCCGTACCACCGCCAGTATTCGCCGAACTCGGCGTACCAGCCCGGGTACTTGTGTTCGAACCACTCGAAGTCCTTGTCGGTCTGGGCCTCTATGCGCCAGAAGTTGACCGGCCAGCCGACCGAAAAGAACTGCGCGACCTTGTGGACGTAGTTCTTCTTGGTGATCCGGTTCCAGGCTTCCTGCACATCGTCATGGTGGATCTTCACGCCGTACTTCTCGAGCGGCAGCATGTAGGTCCGGTAGTAGTCCTCGAAGATCCAGCGGTGCCACATCTCCGCGTAGGATTCCTTGTCCTTGTCGCGGTTGGTGGTGCCGTACTCGATGAAGGTGCCGATGGCGGCGTCGACGATGGCGTGGTTCTGCCAGAAGGCGTAGCGCAGGTCGCGCTCGAGCAGCAGGTGGTTCTCGGGCTCCTTGAGCGCGGCCATCAGCAGCGAGTGGCCGTTGCCGATGTGGCGGCTCTCGTCCGACTGCACCGACAGGAACACCGTGGGCAGTGCGTAGTCGCCGTTGCGGGCGGCCTCCGAAGGCATGGCCACGAAGAGCGTGTTGGTGAACGCGGTCTCGGCGACCACGGTCAGGTACATGCAGGCGGCGGTCATGGTGTCGCCGGTGATGAAACCCTCACCGAACTGGCGGCCGATGGTGGTGGCGTAGCACTTGCCGAACGCCTCCTCGGTGATGTCGAACCCGGCGGGGTCGATATAGTTCTCCATGTACCACTTCTTCAGGTTCATCTGGATCGTGGAATGGCGGAACTCGTCGACCATCTGCATGGTGAAGCCGGTGCGCAGGTCCTCGCCCGGAGACAGGCGGGCAACCATGGCCATCGAGCGCGCGGCCGAGATCTCGGGGAAGGGGATGATCGCGAGGAAGAGCTTCATCCACTCGATCCAGCGCGGCTCCACGTTGCGGAACATGTCGCCGCGCAGCGCGGCGTCGAGCGCGCCGTAGACCCGGTTGTCCTTTTCCTCTTCCATCGGGAAGTAGGAGCGCAGCACCTGTTTCATCGGATCGCGCGGCGCCTTGGTGATCTTGTAGTCCGTCGGGAAGGTCGCGGCCTCCTGGACGTAGGTCGGGTTCCACCCCAGATCCGCGATCTTCTTGGTCGCCTCCCCGACCGAGATACCACGTTGCGACGTGATCTTGTTAAGCGTCAAAGTCATGCCATGAGCCTCCTTAAAGCTCTGAGCCCGGTTTCCCGGCCACGTTTTGGCGGCTTTCGCCGTTTCATTGCGTGCTTCGGGCCGGGGCCGCGTCGCACGGGGTTCTCGGCAAAGGTGGGGAAGCTCGAGGCGCGCAGATCGGCACGGCCCGCGGCGCGCGCAGGCGATGCTGGCGACATCTCTCCTCCCGGTCCTTCGTTCTTTGGCATCTCTTCCGCAGGGAAGATCGCGTGTTATGCCTCTCTTCATGCAAGGACCGTTCCCATGCGGCGAAATGTGCAGTTGCAGCATGGAAAATTTGTATAAGTAATTGAAAATATAATTTAAATTTTGTTCATTTATTTTGCGGAAGGCTGCGGGTGTGGGCGCGAAACCGGCGCCGGCCGGCGACTGTCACATTGTTTTACGCCCCGCGTTACACCTGCCGGCGGGCGGGCGTTACACCGTCCGTTCCGGCCGGGGCCGCGCGTTACACCGGACATGAAAGAGCCGCGCTCGCAAAGGTGCGGGCGCGGCTCGGAAGACCTGCAGAAGGGGAGGAGTGTCAGGCGCGCAGGCGCCGCTGAGATGCCGGGGCGAAGCCCAGTTCGTGGCGGTATCTCGCGACCACTCGGCGCGACACCGCGAGGCCCTCGGCGCGCAAGGCGTCCGAAAGCTGCACGTCGGACAGCGGGTGGCTCGCGCATTCGGCCAGCAGCAGCGCCCGCAGCCGCGCCAGCACCTTCGGCTTCGACGGGCCGTCCGTCGAGCAGAGCGCCGAGCGCCGCGCGCAGAGGGTGCGGGCCGGGATGATGCCGTTCGGCCCCTCGATCAGCAGCCCGTTCAGGACCCGGCTCACGGTGCTGAGATGAAACCCGGTCTTCGCCGCGATCATCGCCTGGGTGAGCGGTTGCAAGGCCTCGGGGCCGTCGCGGAAGAAGGCGCCCTGCACCTCGATCATCACCTGCACGATCTGTTTCAGCGCGCCTTGCCGCAGGTCGAGCGCCTGCTTCAGCGCCCTGGCCTCGCCGAGCGCCCGCCGCATCTCGGGCGAGCTGTCACCCGAGGCCCCGGGAGGTACCGCCACCACTGTCTCGAAGCTCGTGCGGAAGATCGGGACCCAGCCGTCGCCGCGCGCCTCGATCCGGACGTCGGCCTCGCGCATCAGGGTAAGGTCGGTGGCGAACTGGCTCCCCGGCTTGGGATCGAGCCGCCGCAACCGTTGCAGCCGCGTGGCAATCGTTGCCGCATCGAGCCCGGTCGCGCGCTCCAGCGCCTCCGCGCCGCCGGTTCCCAGCACCTCGAGATGTGCCAGCACCCGCCCGGCAGCGTCATCCCAGAGCCCCTGATCCTCGAGCTGCAGCCGCAGACAGTCCCTCAGATCGCGCGCGAAGATCCCGGCGGGCGAGACCCGCCGCTGCACCAGATCCAACGCGGTTTCAACGAGTTGCACGCTCAGCCCCAGCTTCTCCGCGATCTGCGGCACCGGGCGTCCCAGCCAGCCGGAGGGCTCCAGCTCCTCGACCAGCGCGAGGATCAGCCGCTCCATGGCGGCGCCGCGCCCGGCGAGGCCGGCCAGCTCGCGCAGCACATGGTCGTAGAGGCTGGTGGGCCGGTCCGCGAAGGTGCTGTCGATCAGGTCATGGGCGCTGCCGGCGCGGATCGCGGTCTGACGGCGGCGTCGCACCACCAGCAGCGGGTTGCTCTGCGCCGTCTGCAACAGGTGCTGGTCCAGCTCCTCGCCGGAGAGTTGCAGCACGCTGATCACGTGGCCCATCCGGAACACCTGGCTCTGGCTCACCTGCAGGCGGGTCGACGGGCTCATCGCGCGCGACTCGCGGAAACATCTGGCCAGATTTCGAAGGCTTGCGCTACGCTCGGGGCGAAACCGTCAGGACCCTTGCAAAGATGGCCGACTCCCTGCCCCCCGGCGCGATCGCGCCGCTGTTCCAGAGCCCGCCCGAGCTGTCCTACCCGGGGCTGTCGCCGCAGCTGCTGGCGCGGACCAAGCAGCTCTGGTCGGCGCGCGGACTCGATTTCGACCGCCACTGGCGCGAGGGCATCCGGGCGCTGCCGGGGTTCCGCGCGGTGCCGCGGCTCGACGATGCGCCGAACAGCGCCGCGGTCGATCTGGTGTTCCTCTTCGATCAATGCGTGCTCTG
>NZ_JAATOS010000152.1:0-8467 GCF_011806505.1 Salipiger sp. HF18
CGCAGCCGGTGACCTTGAGCTTGGTCGAGAGCTCGCGCATGGCGAATGTCTCGGGCTCGCCCACGAGGGTCTTCGCCAGCACCCTGGCCTGGTCGTAGAGCGGCGCCACGAGGCCGAAGAGGTTGCCGTTGTATTCCACGCATTCGCCGACGGCGAAGACGTCCGGGGTCTCGGTGCGCATCTGCGCATCGACCTTGATGGCGCGGCCACAGGGGATGCCGCTGTCCTGCGCCAGCGTCACGGCGGGGCGGATGCCCACCGCCATCACCACGATGTCGCAGGGCAGCTCGGTGCCGTCGGCAAGGGTCACTTGCTCGGCGCGGCCGTTGCCGATGATCTCCCTGGTCGAGGCCTCGAGCAGCACGGTGATGCCGCGCTTCTCGAGATCCTTCTTCAGAAGGTAGCCCGCCGCCGGATCGAGCTGGCGCTCCATCAGATGCGAGGCGATGTGCAGTACGGTCACCTCCATGCCGCGCAGGCGCAGCGCCGCCGCGGCCTCGAGCCCGAGCAGGCCGCCGCCGATGACGACCGCCTTCGAGCCCGGCTTGCCCGCGGCCTCGACCATGGCGGTGGTGTCCTCGAGGTCGCGGAAGGCGACCACGCCGGGCAGGTCATGGCCCGGGCAGGGGATGATGAAGGCCGACGAGCCGGTGCCGAAGACCAGCTTGTCGTAGGCGACCTCGCCCTTCTCGCCCACCACGACCTTGCGCGAGGGATCGACGCTCAGGACCTTCTCGCCGAAGCGGCAGGTGACCTTGTTGGCGGCGTACCAGGCGTCGTCGTGGGTGACGATCTCGGCGTAGCTCTTTTCGCCCGAGAGCACCGGCGACAGCATGATGCGGTTGTAGTTGCCGCGCGGTTCGGCGTTGAAGACGGTGATCTCGAAGGCGTCGGGCGCGGCGTCGAGGAGATGCTCCAGCATCCGCCCCGAGGCCATGCCCGCTCCGATGACGACGAGTTTCTGCATTGCTGCGGCTCCTCTCAGACGTACCAGGCGACGATGTGCGCGATGGCGCCGTCGTCGTAGATGGGCAGGGCGACCATGGCGTCGTAGCCCTCGGTCAGCTTGGGTGAGCCGGCGAAGATCTCGGGCAGGCCCGAGGCCAGCACGCGGCCGACGTTGCCCTGATTGGCGGCGATGCGGCGCGGCGGCTCCTGCGTGTCGTCGGTCCAGAGCGCGCCCTCGCGCTCGCAGATTCCGTCGACGAGGATCGCGGCCTTATCCTTGCCGACCTTCACGGGCCGGGCGTCCCAGATCTCGAACCGGCGGGCGATGGGGGTGCCGCGCGCCGAAAGCAGCGTCAGCACGAATGTCTTGTCGCCGGGCACCGGGATCGGCAGGCCGAGGCCTGTGGTCAGCCCGGCCTTGCCGGCGCTGTCGGCGCGGATGAAGCGGTAGCCCGAGCCGAGGTCGCGGAACAGCATCGGCGTCTCGGCCGACCACACGCCGCCGGGCAGGCCCTGGCCGCGCGGGAAATGCGTGTGCTGTGACACCCATTCGAAATGCTTGGCGGCGCCGTAGTAGCCGTCGTCAAGCATCAGGAGCCCGTCGGCCTCGTGCCAGACCTCGATGGCGCCGGTGCGGTTCGCGTCATCGCCGCAGAGCACCACCAGCACCGCCCTGAGCGTGTCGCCGTCGAACACCGGCACCGCCACGGCCGAGGTCAGCCCGGCCTCGGCCGCGGCCTCGATGCGCTTGAAATACGAGCCATCGAAGCCCTTGAGCACCACCGGGCGCTCTTCGGCCCAGGCCTTGCCGGGCAGGCCCTCGCCCTTGCCGAAGCTGATGGCGCGGGTGGCCTCCTCGAAGGCGGCGAGCCCGCCGTAAGGGCCCGTGGCGAGAACCAGCCGGTCCCCCTCGGGTATCCAGTATTCGGTGACCTGGATGAAGGTCTTCACAGGTGCGTCGAGAACGGTGTCCACGAATCTGCCCCCTTGTCATAGAGGTTGCGTTGGGTCGCGCCCCGGCGCGTGGTCCGGGGCACCTGCCTTTCAGGCGGCCTTCTTCTTCTCGGCTTTCGCGTCGGTCTTGCCGTGCTTGCCGTGCTCGTATTCCTCGAGGAAATTCAGCACCTGCTCGCGGTAGAGGTAGTAGTCCGGGTGCTCGAGCAGCGCCTTGCGGGTGCGCGGGCGGGGCAGGTAGACATCGACGATCTTGCCGATGGTGGCCTGCGGGCCGTTGGTCATCATCACCACGCGGTCGGCGAGCAGGATGGCCTCGTCCACGTCATGGGTGACGCAGATCGCGGTGACCTTGGTGCGCGACCAGACCTCCATCAGCACCTCCTGAAGCTCCCAGCGGGTGAGGCTGTCGAGCATGCCGAAGGGCTCGTCGAGCAGCAGCAGCTTCGGCGAGAGGGCGAAGGCCCGGGCGATGCCCACGCGCTGCTTCATGCCGTTCGACATGTCGGCGGCGCCGCGGTCCATGGCATCGGCGAGACCGACGCGCTCGAGGTAGTACTCGACCACCTCCTGGCGCTCGGCCTGGCTGGCGCGGGGGTAGACCTTGTCGACACCGATGGCGCAGTTCTCGCGGGCAGTGAGCCACGGGAAGAGGTTCGGCGACTGGAACACCACGGCGCGCTCGGGATCGGCGCCCTCGACGTGGCGGCCGTCGAGACGGATGCCGCCCCTGGAGATGCTGTTGAGGCCCGCGGCCATGGTCAGCACCGTGGACTTGCCGCAGCCCGAGTGGCCGATCAGCGAGATGAACTCGCCCTTGTTGACCTTGAGGTTGAAATCCTCGACCACGGTCAGCGGCCCCTTGGGGGTGGGGTAGATCTTGTGCAGCTGCGAGAAGTCCAGGAAGCGCTCCTCGATCATGCCTTCCTGCGCCTGTGCCACCGCCGCGGGAATGTCCGAGGCCGCGCCGTGGATCGGGGTGACGTCGGGCAGGTTGCGCGAGCCCTCGGTCTTGGCGCTGATGCCCACGTCCATGAGGTAGGTCGTGACCTCGGCGCGCAGGCGCTTGAAGGTTTCGTCGTGGTTCATCTCGCCCCGGTCGCGCGGGCGCGGGATGGTGACCGGGAACTCGGACCCCAGCGTGCCGTCCGGGTTCAGCGCGATGATGCGGTCGGCCAGCATGATCGCCTCGTCCACGTCGTTGGTGATCAGCACGCAGGTCTTCTTGTCCTGCTCCCAGATGTGCTCGATCTCGTCGGCGAGGTTGGCGCGGGTCAGCGCGTCCAGCGCCGAGAGCGGCTCGTCGAGCAGCAGCACCTCGGGGCTCATGGCGAGCGCCCGCGCCACGTTGACGCGCTGGCGCATGCCGCCCGAAAGCTCGGCCGGGCGGCGCGTGGTGGCGTGGGAGAGGCCGACCATCTTCACGTACCTGGCGACGGTGGCGTCCTTCTCGGCCTTGGGCATCTTCGGGAAGACGCTGTCGAGCGCGAGCCGGACGTTGCCGTTCACCGTGAGCCAGGGCATCAGCGAGTAGTTCTGGAAGATCACGCCGCGCTCGGGGCCGGGGCCGTCGATCGCGGCGCCCTTGAAGGTGACCTTGCCCTTCGTGGGTTTCTCGAGCCCCGCCATCAGGTTGATGAGGGTGGTCTTGCCGGTGCCGGAGAAGCCAAGGAGCACGAGGAACTCGCCCTCCTTCACCTCGAGGTCGATGTCCCTGAGGACGTCGGTCCTGCGGGCGCCTTCGCCGAAGCTCTTCGAGACGTTGTCGAACTTGAGAATGCTCATTGAGGGATCCTTTCGCGTTATCGCTTCGCTGCCTGAGCGCTTGCTTGCTTGCGCTATCGCTTCGCTGCCTGAGCGCCGATGGTCTCCGGACGGGCCCGGTTCAGCGGTTGTTCGAGAAGGTGAAAAGCGATTGCAGGGCGAACATCACGCGATCGAGCAGGAAGCCGATGATGCCGATGGTGAAGACCGCGACCATGATCTTGGCCAGCGACGAGGAAGAGCCGTTCTGGAACTCGTCCCACACGAACTTGCCGAGGCCGGGGTTCTGGGCGAGCATCTCGGCGGCGATCAGCACCATCCAGCCGACACCGAGCGACAGGCGCAGGCCGGTGAAGATGAGCGGCAGGGCCGAGGGCAGGACCAGCTTGGTGATCTTGGTCCAGGTGTTCATCTTGAGCACCTTCGAGACGTTGACGAGGTCCTTGTCGATCGAGGCCACGCCGAGCGCGGTGTTGATCAGCGTCGGCCACAGCGAACACAGCGTCACGGTGATCGCCGAGATCAGGAAGGACTTGGAGAAGAGCCCGTCGTTGGTGGCCACCGCGGCGGAGATGATCATCGTCACGATTGGCAGCCACGCCAGCGGCGAGACCGGCTTGAAGATCTGCACCAGCGGATTGATGGCCGAGTTGGCGTAGGGCGAGAGGCCGGCAAGGATGCCCAGCGGGATGGCGACGCAGGAGCCGATCAGGAAGCCGAAGAACACGGTCTTGATCGAGGTCCAGATCTGCTCGTAGTAGCTTGGCGCGCCAGTGTAGGCGACGTCCTTGACCTGGTCTTCCTTGCCCGCGGCGATGAGCTTCTCGTTGCGCGCCGCGACCATGGTCTCGAACTTCTCCCTCTTCGCGGCCTTGGCCTCGGCGTCCTGGTGCAGGAGCACGGCCTCGTGCCAGACCTCTGCCGGGCCGGGGACGGCGCCGAGCGAGGTCTGCACTTTGGGCGCCAGCGTGCCCCAGAGCAGCAGGAAGGCCACGATGGCGACCAGCGGCACGCCCAGCAGCAGCCAGATGTCCTTCATCTGGGCGCGGGGATTGTCGCCGGCGGCGGCTTTCAGGATCGGGGTGATCCAGGCGAGGCCGAGGACGCGGAACCATGCGTCGGCCTTGTTGATGCGGGTGAAGAGGCGCGCCCGGCGGGCCTCGCGCGCGGCGTCACGGGCGTAATCGGGATCGACGGTGGTCATCGGAGGGTCCTCGGGGTTGGATGGATCGGGACGGGGGCGGGCGCTCGCGCCCGTCGGGCGCATCGCGCCGCCCACCGTCCCGTGGTCTGTCGTCTCGGGGAGGTGGGACTCGGGGAAGTGGGGCTCGGGGAAGGGGCGGCAGGCACACCCGAAGGTGCATCTGCCATCTGTCCTGGAGCGCCCCCAGGCTGCGCCCGTCAGGGCACAGCCTGGAAGCAACATCAGCCCTGGATCTCGTTGCCGATGACCTTCTGCTCACCTTTCAGGCCGATCGGCAGGCTCTCGAGGTAGGCGTTAGGCTGCTTGCCGTCGTAGGGGATGCCGTCGATGACGTCCTCGGCCGGGGTCGCGTCCTTGTAGCCGTCGCTGTCCCAGGGGAAGTCGGCCTCGTCGGCGAGCCCCTCGTCGACCAGCGCGCGGGCGGCCTCGAGGTAGATCTCGGGCTTGTAGACCGACCTGGCGATCTCGTCGTACCACGCGTCCGGCTTGGCCTCGGGGATCTGGCCCCAGCGGCGCATCTGGGTGAGGTACCACACCGCGTCCGAGTAGAACGGGTAGGTGGCGTTGTAGCGGAAGAACACGTTGAAGTCGGGAACCTCGCGCTTGTCGCCCTTCTCGTACTCGAAGGTGCCGGTCATCGAGTTGGCGATCACCTCGGCGTCGGCGCCCACGTATTCCGGCTGCGACAGCATCTGCACCGCTTCCATGCGGTTGGCATTGTCGTTCTCGTCCAGCCACATGGCGGCACGGATCAGCGCCTTGACGACGGCCTTGGTGGTGTTCGGGTTCTCTTCAGCGAACTCGGCGGTGATGCCGAAGACCTTCTCGGGGTTGTTCTTCCACAGCTCGTAGTCGGTGATCACCGGAACGCCGATGCCCTTGAACACGGCCGCCTGGTTCCACGGCTCCCCCACGCAGTAGCCGTAGATGGTGCCGGCCTCGAGGGTGGCGGGCATCTGCGGCGGCGGGGTCACCGAGAGCAGCACCTCGGCGCCGATCTGGCCGGTGACGTTCTCGGGCGAGTAGTAGCCGGGCTCGAGCCCGCCGGCGGCGAGCCAGTAGCGCAGCTCGTAGTTGTGGGTCGAGACCGGGAACACCATTCCCATGTTGAAGGGCTTGCCCTCGGAGCGGTACTTCTCGACCACCGGCGCCAGCGCGGAGGCGCTGATCGGATGCTGCGGCAGGCCGTCGGCGTTGGTCGGGATGTTGGGCTTCATTTCTTCCCAGACGGCGTTCGACACGGTGATGCCGTTGCCGTTCAGGTCCATCGAGAAGGGGGTGATGATATGCGCCTCGGTGCCGTAGCCGATGGTCGCCGCGAGCGGCTGGCCGGCCAGCATGTGCGCGCCGTCGAGCTGGCCGCCGATCACGCCGTCGAGCAGCACCTTCCAGTTGGCCTGCGCCTCGAGCGTCACGAAGAGGCCTTCGTCGAGGAAGTAGCCCTGCTCGTAGGCCACCGCGAGGGGCGCCATGTCGGTGAGCTTGATGAAGCCGAAGGTCAGCTCGTCCTTTTCGAGGTCCTGCGCGAAAAGCGGCGAGGACAGTGCCGTGGTGGCGGTAAGTGCGAGGAGAAGGTTCTTCATTCGTCCGTTCCGTCCCTGGGTGCTGGTCCGGATGTTGCGTCCCGGACCGAAAAAACAAAAAAGCCGCCGACTGGCCGCGACGGAGGAAGGTCGCGGCAGTCGAGCGGCTTTGCTCGGATATCCCAAACGCTGGGAGAATTTCGGGAAGCAGGCGCCATTGCATGCTTCGTGAAGCTTCTATGCGGGTGAATCGGCGCGCCGGGCAAATGAAAACGCACGAAAGACGTATCTTTTACCGGGCGGTAAAACGGTTCATGCTGCAGATGCACAAAAAAGTCGCGTCAGTTCCGCGAGGGTTCGAAAATGCGGCCGTCGAAGAACGAATCCGGCCCGAGGAAGAGCCGTCCCCCGACCGAGGCCACGGCGGTCTCTTCGCTCAGCGCGCCCTCAATCTTCGAGGAGGCGCCGGGCAGGTCGGCGCGGGTCGGGCTCAGCGCCTCGCGGTAGAGATCGCTGCGGAACACCCCGCGCGCGGCGCGCGCGGCGGTGGTGCGGTCGAGCCCGGTGCGGGCGGCGAGCTGCATGCCGATCCACTCCGCCTGGCTGCGCCACGGGAAGTTCGCGGCGCCGCGGTGGAACTCGACGAAGCCCTCGACCGAGCGTTCCTCGCCCTGCGGCGAGATCACCATGCGCCCGGTGAGCGCCCGGTCGAGGATCTCGGGCGGCAGGTCGAGGTATTCCTTGCGGCTCAGCAGCTCGGCCGCGAGCGTCGGCGCGCCGGGTTCGGCCAGCCAGCGGCCGGCGCGCCAGGTCGCGCGGATCAGCCGGCCCAGCAGGTCGGGCTCGGCCGCGGCCCAGTCGCTGCGGACCGCCAGCACCTTTTCGGGGGCGAATTTCCAGATCGCGTTGCCCGGCAGCAGCAGCGTGCCGACGCCGTTCTCGACCGCCATGCTCCCCCATGGCTCGCCGACGCAGAAGGCGTCGATCTCGCCGGCCTTGAGCGCGTCGGCCATCAGCGAGGGTGGCACGGTGCGGATATCGACGCTCTGCGGGGCGGGGAGCCCCAGCGCCGAGAGCCAGTAGTAGAGCAGCTCGGCGTGCATCGAGAAGGGGAAGGGCACGCCCAGCCGCAGCGGCTGGTCGCAGACCGCGATCAGCGCCTCGCCGGCGGCGCGGGCGTCGCGGAAGCCGAAGTCGTGGCCATGCGCGCGCAGCTTGGCGGCAAGCGCGTTGCTGACGCCGATGCAGTTGCCGTTGACCGACAGCACCGAGACCGCCGAGAGCGCCGTGCCGGTGCCGCCGAGCCCGAGGGCCGCGGCCACGGGCACGGGCGAGAGCATGTGCGCGGCCTCGACCCGGCCAAAGGTCAGCAGATCGCGGACCGAGGACCACGACGGCGCGCGCCGCAGGTCGAGCGCGATGCTCTCCTCGGCGGCGAAGCCCATCTCGTGCGCCACGATGAGCGGCGCGGCATCGACCAGCGGCAGGAAGCCGACAGAGAGCTGCGCCGCGATCATCCCAGCAGTCCCGCCGCGGTGACCAGCGCCGCCGCGACCTCGGCCACCCGGCGGCCTTGGTCCATGGCGGTCTTGCGCAGAAGCGCGTAGGCCTCGTCTTCGTTGATGCCGCGGGCCTTCATCAGCATGCCCTTGGCGCGGTCGATCATCTTGCGCTCTTCCAGCGCCCGCTTGGTTTCGGCAAGCTCGGTGCGCATGCGCTGGAACATGCGGAAGCGGGCGATGGCCGCGTCCATGATCGGCTTCACCCGCTGCGGTTTCATGCCGTCGACGATATAGGCCGAGACCCCGGCCTCGATGGCGGCCTCGGTGAGGCCGGCGCCGTCGCGGTCGACGAACATGGCGACCGGCCGGTCGTGCGGACCCGAGGCCAGCGCCAGCTCTTCGAGCATGTCGCGCGAGGGGCTCTCGATGTCGATGAGCACCACGTCGGGGTTCAGCGCCTGGATGCGGCGCGCAAGCCCGGTGGGTTCTGAGATCACGTGAATGTCGTAGTTTCCGGCGTCGCGGAGGCTGTCGACGATCAGCAGCGCGCGGTCGCGGTCAGGTTCGACGAC
>NZ_JAATOS010000153.1:0-8462 GCF_011806505.1 Salipiger sp. HF18
GCCGCCGTGCAGCCCGAACCAGAAGCTGTCCGAGCCCGGGACCCGGCCGAAGCTGTGCATCTCGGTCACCGGCGTCGGCCAGGCGGAGCCGTCGAAATCACGCAGCGCCTCCGAGAGGCTCTTGGGCCCGCCGCCGCCATCGACGAGGATCTCGGCGAAGCGGTCCTCGCGGAAGACCAGCCGCGTCGGCGCCAGCGTGGCGCTGTCGCTGCCGGTGATGTCGTCCGCAGCCACCACCACGCTGTGCGCATCGACAACGGATTTCACCACGTACTCGCCCGAGATCGCGGTGCCGCCCACCCGCTGCTTGGCCACGCCCGAGACGCCGAAGCGGTCGCCGGGTTTCAGCCCGTGGGTGTCGTTGCCCGCCTCCCCCACGAAGGTCAGCCGCACGGTGCCGTCGCCGGGCTCGGCGCTCACCTCGAGCTGCTGGTCGAGCCGCGCCTCGTGCAGGCGCCGGCCCCAGAGATGGTGGTCGCGGATGGTGCCCTCGACGTCCTTCTCGCGCTCGATCATCAGCATCTGCCCGTCCACCTCGCCCGCCGACCAGGTCGAGCCGCCGGTGCCCGCGCCCTCGTCGATGCGCTGGAAAAGGTGCTCGATGTCCGGGCCCAGCCGCTTGGGCGTGCCGCGGATCAGCGAGGTCGACATGTCGCGGTTGCCGTGGCCCGAGCCCTTGACCCAAGGCAGGAACAGAACCTGCTCGGAATTGGCGTTGTAGGGGCCCTTGGGCTTGAACAGGAAGCACTTGTCCTGCGGCCAGCTCTCGTAAAGCTCGCTGCGGGTGACCAGCACGGTGTTGACCTTGATGGTGTCGCGGGCGGCGACGCGGGCGGTAAGCCCGCCCTCGAAATTCTCGACCTCCCAGAAGACGTTGCGGTAGCGGTTGCCCTCGGGGATGCGGGTGACGGGGATGGTCTGCCCCTGCCCGTCCACCAGCGTCGAGCGGAAGCGCTTCTCGAAGGCGTCGAGCCGCGCGTCGTTCGCGGCCGCGCGGTTGCCCGGCAGCACGCCCGCAGACGACAGCCTCACCGCGCCGATGTTGGCCTCGGCCGTCGCCGCCGCCTCGGCGCTCATCGAGGCGCGGATCTCGGAGGCCTCTGCCGCCGCCGCCGCGGCCTGCGCGCGCTCGGCGGCGGAAAGATCCGGGTCCGGGGTGCCATCCCCGCCGAGGGTCGATTGCGACGCCGCCGCCGGCGAGGCCAGGAACCAGCCCAGCAATCCGCGTCTCTCGATCATGGTCCGTCGCTCCTTCGCATGTCCTGTCCCGATCAGACCGGCGAAGGCAGGGTGCAGGCAAGCGTTTTCGGACCTGCCCGCGTCGGCTGCCGCCGGAATGAGGGCGGGCCCGGGCGTCGCCGCGTTCCGGGATGAGGGAATGAACCGCTGCCCGGCCCCCGCCTCCGCACAGATAGCGGCGACGCGGTCCGGGGAAAGGGTGTCAGCGCGCTGCCGGGTGGCCCTGTTCTGCGGCGCGGAGACCGGCGGCGGTGCGCAAGAGTTCCGCCTCTTCGTCAGCGGGGCGCACGAGCATCTCGAGGCCAGCCCCCTCGGCCCCGGGAAGGAAGGCCAGCCGCGCCATCACCGCCGCGCGGATGTCGGCGGCGTTCTCGCCGATGCCGCCGCTGAACACCACCGCGTCGAGCCCGCCCATGACGCCCGCGGCGCGGCAGATCTCCTCGACCGTGCGCTCGATGAAATAGGCGATGGCCTCCTCGGCGGCGACGCTTCCCGACCGGGCGAGATCGCGCATGTCGTTCGACAACCCCGAGAGCCCCAGCAGGCCCGACTTGCGGTAGAGCAGCGCCTCGAGCGCGGTCACGTCCATGCCGCCCCGCATTAGGTGCAGCAGCACGCCCGGGTCGAGGCGCCCGCAGCGGGTGCCCATGGCCAGCCCCTCGAGCGCCGAGAACCCCATGCTGTTCGACACCGACCGCCCGTGCCGCACCGCGGTGACCGAGCAGCCGTTGCCGAGATGGGCGATGGCGATCCTGCGCTCGGCGAGCGGATAGCCATCGGCCCCGAGCGCCCGGCAGATCGAGGCGCAGGCGAGCCCGTGGAACCCGTAGCGCCGGATCCCCTCGTCGTAGAAGCGCCGCGGCAGGGCGTAGGCGTCGTGCACCCAAGGCCTGCCCGCGTGGAAGGCGGTGTCGAAGCAGGCGACGTGGCCCGCGTCGGGGAAGAGCTCGAGCGCGGTGCGGATCCCGCGCAGCCCGTGCGGCTGGTGCAGAGGCGCCAGCGGCACCAGCGCCTCGAGCGCCTCGAGAAGCGCGGGCGTGACCGGTTCGGGCGCGGTGAAGGCGCTGCCGCCGTGCACGATGCGATGCGCGACGGCGGTGACCCGCAGCCCCGGGCAGCGCGTCTCGATGGCCTCGATCAGCGCCGCCAGCGCCGCACCGTGGTCGGGCGCGGCAAGCGGCGTGGTGGCGGCCCCGCCCTGCCCCTTGAGCGACAGGGCACCCTCTTCGGTGCCGAGCCGGTCGACCACGCCCCAGAGCAGTGGCGTCCCGGGCGCCCCCGCATTGGCCAGCGCGAACTTGAACGACGAGCTGCCGGCGTTCAGGGCAAGCACGGCGCCGGTCATTGCGCCAGCTCGATGAAGCGCAGCCCGGTCAGCGCCAGCGCCGCGAGGAACAGCGTCTCGGCCACGATCAGCGCGATGGCACCGCCGCCCACCTTGATGATGTTGCGCAGGTCGGTCTTCATGCCCACCGCCGCGATCGCCGCGAGCAGCGCCCAGGACGAGAGCTTGGCAAGGAAGGCGCCCAGCACCGGCGGGATCAGATCAAAGCTGTTGAGCCCGGCGAACACGAGGAAGCCCAGCACGAAGCCCGGGATGATCGGCGGCCGCTTGCCCTCGGTCACCGCGCCGCCGCTGCGCTGCGACAGCAGGGTGATGACCACCACCACGGGGGCGAGGAAGGACACGCGGATGAGCTTGACCAGCGTCGAGGTCTCGCCCGCGGTCTCGGAGATCGAGAAGCCCGCGCCCACCACCTGCGCCACGTCATGCACGGTGGCCCCGATGAAGGCCCCGGCGGTGACGTCGTCGAACCCCATGGCCCGCGTCAGGATCGGGTAGAGGATCATCGCCACGGTCGAGAGCACCGTCACCCCCAGCACCGTGAAGAGCAGGTCACGTTCCGAGCGCTCGTCGCGCGGCAGCACCGCGGCGATGGCCATGGCCGCCGAGGCGCCGCAGATCGCCACCGCGCCCGCGGTCAGCACGGCAAAGCGGGTGCGCTGGCCGATGAGCTTTGCCAGCGCGAGGCCGAAGAAGATGGTGCAGACGGTCCCGGCCACCAGCAGGCCGATCATGCCGAGCCCCAGCGACAGCAGCATCTCGACGCTGATCCGCGCGCCGAGGATGGCCACGCCGATGCGCAGCACCGTGCGGGCGCTGAGCGCGATGCCGGGCGCCGTGGGGCCCTCGGCACCGAGGAAATTGAGCGCGATGCCGAACAGAAGCGCCATCAGCATCGCGGGGGCACCGTAGTGCTCGGCCACGAACTGCGCGGCAAGCGCCACGAGGATCGAGACCATGACACCGGGAAAATACTCCCGGATGCGTCCGGCCAGCAGATGGCCGGACGTCAGGGTGGCAAGGCTCTCGCGCATGGATCAGCCGGGCTGGTCCATCATGTCCGCGGGGTCGATCCCCGCGACGCTCACCGGCTTCTTCATGGCGTCACGCCGGAAGGGCTCGCCCAGTTCCTGGTTGATCATCGCCTCGATGAGCGTGGTCTTGCCGTGCTCCATCTGGTCCTTGATCGCGGTGTTGAGCGCCTCGGTCAGCTCTTCCATGGTGCGCGCCACGACGCCCTTCAGGCCGCAGGCCTGCGCGATGCCGGCGTAGCTCACCTGCGTGTCGAGCTCGGTGCCGACGAAGTTGTCGTCGAACCACAGCGTCGAATTCCGCTTCTCGGCGCCCCACTGGTAGTTGCGGAAGACGATCTGGGTGATCGCCGGCCACTCGCCGCGCCCGATGGCGGTCAGCTCGTTCACCGCGATGCCGAAGGCGCCGTCCCCGGCAAAGCCCACGACCGGCACGTCCGGGCAGCCGATCTTGGCGCCGACGATGGCCGGCAGGCCGTAGCCGCAGGGGCCGAAGAGCCCGGGCGCGAGATACTTCCGCCCCGCCTCGAAGGCCGGGTAGGCGTTGCCGATGGCACAGTTGTTGCCGATGTCGGACGAGATGATCGCGTCCTTGGGCAGCGCCGACTGGATCGCGCGCCATGCCATGCGCGGGCTCATCCAGTCGGGCTTGTCGGCGCGGGCGCGCTCGTTCCAGGACGTGCCCGGATCGTCGTCCTCGTGATCCATCGACGACAGCTGCTGCGCCCACTTCGACTTGGTCTCGGCGATCCTGGCCTTGCGCGCGTCGCGGCCCTCGTCACCGGCCGAGGGCGAGAGCTGCGACAGAATCCCCTTCGCGACCCTCGCCGCGTCGCCGACGATGCCGACCGAGACCTTCTTGGTCAGCCCGATGCGGTCGGGGTTGATGTCGATCTGGATGATCTTGGCGTCCTTGGGCCAGTAGTCGATGCCGTAGCCCGGCAGGGTCGAGAACGGGTTGAGCCGGGTGCCGAGACACAGGACGACATCCGCCGCGGCGATCAGTTCCATCCCCGCCTTGCTGCCGTTGTAGCCCAGCGGACCGGCAAAGAGCGGGTGCGAGCCCGGGAAGGCATCGTTGTGCTGGTAGCCCACGCAGACCGGCGCATCAAGCCGCTCGGCCAGCGCCATCGAGGCCGCGATGCCGCCCTCGGACAGCACCACGCCGGCGCCGTTCAGGATCACCGGGTTCTTCGCGCCCGACAGCAGCTCGGCGGCGCGGGTGACCGAGTTCTCACCGCCCGAGGAGCGCTCGAACTCGATGGGATCGGGGATCGCGATGTCGACGATCTGGGTCCACATGTCGCGCGGGATGTTGAGCTGCGCCGGCGCCGACAGAAGCTTGGCCTTGGCGATGACGCGGGTCAGCACCTCGGCCACGCGGCTGGGGTCGCGCACCTCTTCCTGGTAGGCGACCATGTCCTCGAACAGCTTCATCTGCTCGACCTCCTGGAACCCGCCCTGCCCGATGGTCTTGTTGGCGGCCTGCGGCGTCACCAGAAGCAGCGGCGTGTGGTTCCAGTAGGCGGTCTTCACCGCGGTGACGAAGTTGGTGATGCCGGGGCCGTTCTGGGCGATCATCATCGACATCTTGCCGGTGGCGCGGGTGTAGCCGTCGGCCATCATCCCCGCCGAGCCCTCGTGGGCGCAATCCCAGAAGGTGATGCCCGCCTTGGGGAAAAGATCCGAGATCGGCATCATGGCCGAGCCGATGATCCCGAAGGCATGGCGGATGCCGTGGCGCTGCAGCACCTTCACGAAGGCTTCCTCGGTTGTCATCTTCATGCTGGTCCCTCCCTTGCTGGCCGGACGGCTTTCCGTCATCTGCTTGTCTAGCATCGTTTCTTTCCTCCCGAAAATTGATGATTTCAGGCGCTGCGCTGCAATGCGCCCGCCTTGCGGTCCTCGAGGATCATGTCCGAGGCCTTTTCCCCGATCATGATCGCCGGTGCGTTGGTGTTGCCCGAGACGATCTCGGGCATGATCGAGCAATCGGCCACCCGCAGCCCCTGCACGCCCTTCACCCGCAGGCGCGCATCTACCACGGCGCCGGGCTCGGGGCCCATGCGGCAGGTGCCGGTGGGGTGGTAGATCGAACTTGAATGATTGCGCGCCCAGTCGAGCGTCCCGTCGTAATCGTCGAGGTCGAGCGTGCGGTCGGGCCGGTATTCCTCGGAGATCTTCGAGGTCAGCGGCGCGTGGCGCGCGATGCGGCGGGCGATCTTCACCCCCTCGACGATGGTGCGGCAGTCGAGCTCGGTCGACAGGTATCGCGGGATGATCGCCGGGTAGGCGCCGGCATCGGCCGAGTGCAGCCGGATCTCGCCCCGGCTTTCCGGGCGCAGCTGGCAGACCGACATGGTGAAGGCCGAGAACGGGTGAACCCCCTCGCCGGGGCTGTCCGCCGACCACGGCTGGACGTGAAACTGGATGTCCGGCGTCTCGAGATGCGGCGCGGTGCGCATGAAACCGGTGGCGAGGCTCGCCGCCATGGTCATCGGCCCGGCCCGGAACAGCGCGTATTTCAGCGCGATGCGGGCCTGGTTCACGAGGCTGCGCACCTCGTCGTTGAGCGTGGGTTCGTTGCATTTGAAGACCAGCCGCGCCTGCAGGTGATCCTGCAGGTTCTTGCCCACCGCCGGCACGTCGCGCAGCACCTCGATGCCGTGCTCGCGCAGCTGCGCCGCCTCGCCGATGCCCGACAGCATCAGGAGCTGCGGCGAGCCGATGGCGCCCGACGACAGGATGACCTCGCCCTCGGCCCGCACCGTGTGCAGCGCGCCCGCCTCGTCGCGGTAGACCACGCCCGAAGCCCGGCCGCCCTCGACCAGCACCTTCTGGGTGTGCGCGCGGGTGATGATCTGCAGGTTGGGCCGGCTGCGCGCCGGGTTCAGGAAGGCCACCGCCGCCGAGCAGCGACGGCCGTTGCGGGTGGTGAGCTGGAAGTAGCTCACCCCCTCCTGCACGGCGCCGTTGTAGTCGGGGTTGTAGGGATAGCCCGCCGCCTGCGCCGCGGCGATCCAGGCATCGCAGATCGGGCGTTGGAGCCGCATGTTGCTGACCGAGAGCGGGCCGTCGGTGCCGTGGTACTCGTCGGCGCCGCGCTCCTGGCATTCCGAGCGCTTGAAGAGCGGCAGCACCTCGTCCCAGCCCCAGCCCGGATTGCCCATCTGGCGCCAGCGCATGTAGTCCTGCGGCTGGCCCCGCACGTAGAGCAGCCCGTTGAGCGACGACGACCCGCCCAGCACCTTGCCGCGCGGCCAGTCGATGCTGCGCCCGTTCAGGCCGGGGTCGGGCTCGGTCTTGTAGCACCAGTCCACGGACGGGTTGTGCATGGTCTTGAAGTAACCCACCGGGATATGGATCCACGGGTTCCAGTCACGCCCCCCGGCCTCGAGCAGCACCACACGGATCGCGGGATCGGCAGAGAGCCGATTCGCCAGTACGCAGCCCGCAGAGCCCGCTCCAACGATCACGTAATCCGCCGTGATATCAGCCATTTCCGTCTCCTCCCGTCGAAGCCTTGGGCGCTTCGTGAATTTCTTCTTGCCTGATCAGACATAAATCTTCAAATATTGATACTGCAAGTCTCATTTTTGACTGCAAGGGAGGAAAACATGAAAGTCTCAAAAGCCCTCAGCGCGATCTCGCGCCGGGATCTGTTCCGCTTGTCCGGGCAGTTCGGCCTGTCGTCGGTGGTGCTTGGCGCCGGTGCCTTCGCGGGTGCCGCCACGCTGCCCGAGGTCGTCCGCGCCGCGCAGACCACCTACGAGAAACGCTTCGCCAAGGAGCCCAAGCACACGCTCAAGATGGGCGCGTCGGGCTTCAACGCGCAGAACCTGCTGATCGAGCGCATGGGAGCGCTGGAATTCGCCCGGGACCTGGAGGAGAGGACCGAGGGCGAGATCCGCGTGGAATTCATCGGCGACAACCAGATCTGCGGGCAGCTCAACTGCGTCGAGAAGACCCAGATCGGCGTCGTGGACATGTATGCCGCCTCAACCCAGAACTCCGCCGGCGGCGCGCCCTACCTGAACGTGCTCGACTACGCCTACATGTTCCCGAGCCGCGCCGCGCAGTACCACTTCCTCTACAGCCCCGAGAGCCAGAAGCTGCTGCGCGAGCCACTGGAAAAGCGCCACGGGCTGAAATTCCTGTTCTCGCATTGCGAACTGCGCGGGCTGCAGATGGGCAAGACCTTCGCCGACAAGCCGACGGTGTCGAAACTCGAAGAGCTGTTCGGCACCAAGAACCGGGTGACCGGCACCCAGCTTGGCCGCATCGCCATGCAGCTTCTGAACCTCAACCCGGTGCCGGTGGCCTGGGAAGAGACCCTCGACGGCCTCAAGCAGGGCCTCATCGACGGCGCCGAAACCTGGGCCTCGGCCGTGGCCTACGCCAACATGTCGCCGGTGGTCAGCCAGTCGGTGGACCTGAAGTTCTTCTGCGGCACCGAGCACACCTCGATGTCGGCCAAGGTCTTCGACAGCATGGAAGGCCACCTGCAGGACGCCATCATGGAGTCGGCCTACCTCGCGCAGGTGCATGTGCAGGCGGCGAACGAGGCGGCGCTGGTCAAGACCGTGGGCTTCTCGGACCCGCAGCTTCCCGGCACGCTCTTCGTGGAGCACGGAGTGCGACCGGCCTTCCTGCCCGACGACCAGATCCAGATGGCCGAGGAGATGTGCTCGCCCGAGTACAACCCCGACCCCTGGGCGCAGTGGCGCGACCGTCTCGACAACTGGGCGGGCGGCATCGACACCTACAAGTCGATCTACGACGTTGCGCGGCAGATCCCCAAGGATACCCTGCCCGAGAACGTCGAGCCGCGGCGCTGGTGGCGCTCG
>NZ_JAATOS010000154.1:0-8409 GCF_011806505.1 Salipiger sp. HF18
ACCGAACTCACGAACGATCCTAGCAGGGTTACGACGTTTTTGCGAAGTGCGCGCCGGTTTTGACGGGAGATTTTACGCAGCGATTGCGACGTAGCGTCAATCTGGGACTGCAGACCATCTGCCTCCTCTCCCGTTTCAAAAGGATCGCTTCCATGCCCCGTCCCATTTCAGAACCCTTCTCCATTGCCCGCCCCTCGCACGGGATTGGTGCCGCGGCCCTCGGCGCGCTGGCCGCGGTCCTGCGCCGCGACGCCCGGTGGCGCGAGACCCGCCGGATCGAGAAACTGACCGACGCGCAGCGCGACGACATGGGCCTGCCGCATCCGATGCCGCAGCCGCGCCGGATCGAGCCACAGGGTTGGTGAGCCCGTCGCTCGTGTCGCGCCAGCCGTTCAGGCCAGCAAAGACAAGAAGAAGGCGGGGCGCCCGTTTCCGGGGCCCCGCCTTTCTGATGTCATAAATACAGGTGCGCCTCTCTATATGGAGAGTGGCGCCCGGGCCTCAGCGACGACGGTCGCGGCGCGAGGACATCGGCTGGAAGGCCACGCCCACATGAGCCTCGCAGTAGGGCTTGCCCTGCTGCACCGGCAAACCGCAGAACCAGAAGTCCTCGGTGGCGGGGTCGCCCACCGGCCATTTGCAGGTGCGCTCGGTCAGTTCCATCAGCGTGAGCTTCTTCGCCTTCTTCTCGACCTCGCTCACCTTGGCGAGCGCCTCGGGCGAGATCTCGTTGGCAGAGGGCTGCGGCGGCAGCGGCTGGCCGGCGGGGATGATCTGCTTGCGCGCCGGCGTCGGCACCGGGCGGGTTTCGGCAACGCTCGCCGCGGCGGTCTCGCGCGGCTTGGCCTCCGGCTCGGGCTCTGCGGGCTTGGGTGCCGGCTTGGCCTTGGCCTCCTTGACGGGCTTCGCTTCCTTCGCCGGTGCTGCCGCCGCCGGTGCGGGGCCCGATCCGGTACGGTTCGACAGCCCCAGGCGGTGAACCTTGCCGATCACGGCATTGCGGGTCACCCCGCCGAGCTCCTTGGCGATCTGGCTGGCAGACTGGCCTTCCGCCCACATCTTCTTCAGCAGCTCGACGCGTTCATCGGTCCAGGACATGGTGCTTCCTTAGTGAAAAAGGCGGCCCGGCATCGGGGCCGCCTGGAAAATCCGCGGATGGCCCTATTGTAGTCATCGCACTGCGAGTTACAAGCCAAGCCCGCATAGGAAGGGATCCCACATGACCGACATCTCACGCAAAGGTCCGGGCGAGCGTCGTTTCGGCGCGGTGAACTGGCTCGGGCTGTTCACGCTTTGCCGCCGCGAGGTGCTGCGCTTCGCCAATGTCTGGACCCAGACCCTGCTGGCGCCGCTGGTGACGGCCGGCCTGTTCCTGCTCATCTTCACCATCGCCATCGGCCCGCGTCGCGGAGACGTGATGGGGGTGCCTTTCACCAGCTTCATCGCGCCGGGCATCCTGATGATGACGGTGATCCAGAACGCCTTCGCCAACACCTCGTCCTCGATCGTGATCTCGAAGGTGCAGGGCAACATCGTCGACACGCTGATGCCGCCGCTCGCCCCGTTCGAGCTGGTGCTCGGCTACCTCGCCGGCGGCGTGGCGCGCGGACTCATGGTCGCGGTGGCGATCACCCTCGGGCTCTGGCTGATCACCGGCCTCTTCCCGGCGCACCCGCTGGTGCTGCTGGTCTTCGCAACGCTGGGCGCGGCATTCCTGTCGTCGCTCGGGATGCTGGCGGGGCTCTGGGCCAACAAGTTCGACCAGATGGCGGCGATCACCAACTTCATCGTGACCCCGCTCGCATTCCTGTCGGGCACCTTCTACTCGGTCGAGGCGCTGCCGCCGGTGCTCTATTCCATCACCCACTTCAACCCGGTGTTCTACCTGATCGACGGCGCCCGCTTCGGGATGCTGGGGGTCAGCGACGCGAATCCGGTGCTCGGCTTCGCGGTGGCAGTGGCGGCGACAGCGGCAGTGATGCTGGCGGCGTGGTCGCTGTTCCGGACGGGCTGGCGGCTGAAGGCGTGACGGCCCCGGCGGGTCTCAGCAGGGCCTCGCGCCAGGCCAGAAGGCCCGCGCCCGCCACGATGATCGCCGCGCCCAGCACCGAGATGCCGTCGGGCACGACGCCAAAGATCGCCATGTCGTAGAGCGCCGAGAAGCCCAGCGTGGCATACCAGAAGGGCGACACGAAGCTCGTGTCCGCCCGCCGGATCGCCTGGATGAAGCAGCTCTGCGCGCCGGCCATCAGCACCCCGATGCGGGCCAGCGCCGCCCATTGCGCCGGAGTCGGCACCTTCCAGAACCAGAGCGCCGCCAAAGTCGCGATGCCCGCGCCGATAGGGTTGTTGACCAGCAGGATCTGGAACGCGCCCTCGCGGCCGCTCAGCCGCTTGATGACCACCAGCTCGGTCCCGAGGCAGATCGCAGCCCCCACCGCGAGCAGCGCCGCCGGCTGGAACGCGTCGGGCGTCGGGGCGCAGCACCATGGCTCCGAAGAGCGCGATCATCCATGGCTCAGCAGAGCGCGAGCCGGCGTGGCGTGGCAAGCGGCCATGCTGCGCGCGGTGGAACCGTTCAGACGCGGCGGAGAAGCTGGCGGAGAATCGGTTGCCGGCGCGGCCTGTCGCTCAGTGAGGTCAGCAGCTTGGACAGCTCGGGTTCATGCACGCGCTTGGCGGCGCCCTTGGGTGAGAACCACTTGCGCTTGCGCTCGTGCCGTTCCTTCCAGCTGCGCTTCAGCTTCTCGACGATCATCGGATAGACCTGCACCCGGCAGGGCATCACCGAGCCGTCGTCGAGCCGCTTGTCGTAGACGAAACTGCCGATCGCCTCCCGGCTGATGTAGCCCACGGCCCCGGCCTCTTCCACCGCCTCGATGGCGGCAGCGTCCCATGGCTTGCGGCCGTTCATCTCCCAGCCCTTGGGCATCACCCAGCGGCCGGTGTCCCGCGACGTGACCATCAGGACCTTGAGATTGCCTTTCTTGTCCCAGTGGATGGGCAGGGCTGCGATCTGCTCGCCGTAGCTGCTCATCTCACGAGACCCGCAAATCGCGTATCATCGGGTATCACTAATCCTCACACGTAATGAACGTATGACGGTTTCGCGAAAAGTCCTGATAATCTCTTAACGCGGGCCCGGACACAGCAGCGCGCCGCCCGAGGGTCGGACGGCGCGCCTGAGGATCGTCAAGGGGGATCAGCGGACCGGCTGGTCGCCGTTGCAGTCGGCCTCGTCCACGATCCGAGAGTCGGTTCTCAGCTCGAACCACATGGCGTTCAGCACCGCGAAGAGCGCCGCCAGCGGCAGACCGAGAAGCCAGGCAAAATACCACATCGTGTCAGTCCTTTCTCAATAGACGCTCTCGGAGTTCGCGGTCACGTCGTCTTCGGTGACCTTGCCCCAGAGCACTTTGTAGACCCACGCCGTGTACATGAGGATGAGCGGCATGAAGATCAGGGCGGCCACCAGCATGACGAACAGCGTCAGGTGCGAGGACGAGCTGTCCCAGACCGTGAGCGAGCTGTTCGGGTCGACGATCGAGGGCAGGATGAACGGGAACATGGTCAGGCCCACGCTCGCGATGATCCCGGTGATGGCGAGCTTGGACCAGAGCAGAGTCGAGACCTCGTGCCCCTCGCGCAGCCCGCGGACCGCCATGGCGATGCCGGCAAAGCCCATGAGCGGCGCAATCGCGATCCACGGACGCTCGGCATAGGCCGCAAGCCACGAGCCGCCGCGTGTCACCTCGGAATAGAGCGGATTCGACGGCCCGTCCTTGGCGACCTCGCCCACGACGGCGAAACCGTCGACGCCGAAGGCCAGCCAGAGCCCCGCCAGCGCATAGGCCGCGGCCGCGACCATGCCCGCCACGGTGCCGATGGTCCGCGCACGGATCTGCACCATGCCCTCGGTCTTCAGGGTCAGCCAGGCGGCGCCGTGCATTATCAGCATCGACAGCGAGACCACGCCCGACAGGATCGCGAAGGGCCGCAGCAGTCCGAGGAACTTGCCGTAGAAGGTGCCGTCGTACATCGGCATCAGGTCCTCGGTCAGGTGGAAGGGCACGCCCAGCAGCACGTTGCCCACCGCCACGCCGAACAGCAGCGCCGGTGCCGCGCCGCCCACGAAGAGCGCCCAGTCCCAGCCTCTCCGCCACGCCGCGCTGTCGCGCTTGGAGCGGTACTTGAACCCCACCGGCCGCAGGATCAGCGCCGCGAGCACCGCGAACATCGCGAGATAGAAGCCCGAGAAGCTGACCGCGTAGAGCGGCGGCCACGCGGCGAAGATCGCCCCGCCGCCGAGGATGAACCAGACCTGGTTGCCTTCCCAGACCGGGCCGATGGTGTTGATGACCACGCGGCGCTCGGTGTCGGTCTTGCCGACGAAGGGCAGCAGGGCGCCCACGCCCATGTCGAAGCCGTCGGTCAGCGCGAAGCCGATCAGCAGCACGCCGAGCAGCCCCCACCAGATCACGCGCAGCAATTCGAAACTCAGAAGATCATGCAGGATCATGTGCCTCACTCCGCCGGGTTGGGTGCAAACGGGCCCTTGCCGTCATGGGTGCGCAGCCGGTGTTCGTGGCGCTCGGTCCACGTCTCGGTCTCGTCGACGTCCATGTAGGGTCCCTTGCGGATGTACTTGAGCATCAGGCTCATCTCGATGACGAAGAGCACCGTGTAGAAGATCACGAAGCCCGCCAGGGTGATGAGAAGGTCGCCGACGCTCAGGTGACTTGCCGAGAGCGCCGTGGGGAGCACCCCGTCGACGGTCCACGGCTGGCGCCCGAACTCGGCCACGAACCAGCCCAGCTCGGCGGCGATCCACGGCGCGGGAATGATGATCACCGCGAGCCGCAGCGCCCAGCGCGGGTACTGCCCGCCCCGGAAATTGCCGGTCACGAAGAAGTAGATCATCACCGCGATGAAGGCAAAGCCGAGACCCACCATCAGGCGGAAAGCCCAGAACAGCGGGGCAACGCCGGGGATCGTGTCCGCGGCCGCCTGCACGATCTGTGCCTCGGTGGCGTCGCGCGGATCGTCGACGTAGCGCTTCAGCAGGAAGGCGAAGCCAAGGTCGGCCGAATGCTCCTCGAAGGTCGCGCGGACCTCGGCGGGCGTGGCGTCGCGCTCGGCCCGGATGGTCATCAGCGCGTCATAGGCGATGATGCCCGAACGTACCCGCGCATCGGCCTCGGCCACGAGATCGTTGATGCCGGGGATCTCGGTGTCCAGCGAGCGGGTGCCGATCAGCCCCATGACCCAGGGGATCTCGATGGCGTAGTGGGTCTCGCGCGCTTCCTTGTCCGGGAAGCCGATGGCGGTGAACGGCGCGGGGGCCGGGTGGGTCTCCCACATGGCCTCGATGGCCGCGAGTTTCATCTTCTGGGTGTGCGAGGCCGAGTAGCCGGACTCGTCGCCCAGCACCACGACCGAGAGCGCCGCGGCAAGGCCGAAGCTCGACGCGACCGCGATGGAGCGCCGGGCAAGTTCCACGTGGCGGCCCTTCAGCAGGTACCACGCCGAGACGCCAAGCACGAAGACCGACGCGGTGACGTAGCCCGCCGAGACCGTGTGCACGAACTTGGCCTGCGCCACCTCGTTGAACATGACCTCGAAAAAGCTGGTCATCTCCATGCGCATGGTGTCGGGATTGAACGCCGCGCCGACCGGGTTCTGCATCCAGCCGTTGGCGATCAGGATCCACAGCGCCGAAAAGTTCGAGCCCAGCGCCACGAGCCACGCCACGATCATGTGCGCGACCTTGCTGAGCTTGTCCCAGCCGAAGAAGAACAGCCCGACGAAGGTGGCCTCGAGGAAGAAGGCCATCAGCCCTTCGATCGCCAGCGGCGCTCCGAAGATGTCGCCGACGTAGTGGCTGTAGTAGCTCCAGTTCATACCGAACTGAAATTCCATGGTGATGCCGGTCGCGACGCCCAGCACGAAGTTGATACCGAACAGGGTGCCCCAGAACTTGGTCATCTGGCGCCAGATCGGACGGTTCGTCATCACGTAGACCGTCTCCATGATCGCCACGAGGATCGACAGACCCAGCGTGAGCGGCACGAAGAGGAAGTGATACATCGCGGTCATCGCGAACTGCAGCCGCGACAACTCGACGATATCGAGTTCCATGTTTCCGTCTCCTTGGTTGCGTGACATGGCACCCGCGGTCAGAGGGGAGACCTTCCGCGAGCGATAAGATATGTCACAGATTCATATTCAAGCGTGTGAATCGCCCGCACTTTCAATGCGATACGGTTCAGAAAAATGTCCTTTTCAGACTCGGCTTTCGCCCCCTGCTACACCCTGAGCCCGGCACCAGTCTTGATCTGGATCAAAATATCAGACCTCTGGAATATATCTTTCGAGTTCCAGAACCCGGTCCGCCGACTCAAGCTCCGCCGCCCGGTGCGAGGCGGTGACGATCGCCGTGTCTGGAAGGAATTCCCTCGCGCCTGCAAGCACTTGCCGTGCAGTCGGCCCGTCGAGCCCCTCGGTCGGTTCGTCCAGCAGCAGCAGCTTCGGACGACGCAACAGGGCCCGTGCAAGGACAAGACGTCGCGCCTGCCCGCCCGAGAGCCCGGCGCCCCCCTCACCCAGTTGTGACCCGATCCCGCCACGCGCCTCGACCGCGTCCCCGAGCGCCACGGCGCGCAGGACGGCGCGGGCGGCCTCCGGGGTCAGCCCCGGATCGGCGAGCGCGAGATTGTCGAAGATGCTGCCCGACAGAAGTGCCGAGCGTTGCGGCACCAGCGTCACGACATCGCGCAGCGCCGCGGGCTCCCATTCGGAGAGCGGCTTGCCCAGCAGCAGCACCTCGCCGGCCGTAGCCGGTTCGAGCCCCGCGAGCACGTCGAGCAGCGTGCTCTTGCCCGCACCGCTCGCGCCGCGGATCGCCAGCGTCTCGCCGGGCATGGCCGCGAAACCGAGGTCGTGCAGCAGCAGCCGCGACCAGCCCGGCCGGGCCAGCGACAGGTGCCGGACCTCGAGCACGGCGCCGGGAACCGCCGCCTGTGCCGGGCCCTTGCGCTCGGGCCTTGCCGCGACCTGCGGCTCGGCCAGCACCCGGGCGGCGGCGTCGCGCATCCGCCCGATCTCGGCCATGCCACGACGCAGCGGCACCAGCGTCTCGGCCAGCGCGAGCGCCACGAAGACCCCCACCGCCGCCAGCGCCGGGTCGAGGTTGTCGCCCGCGACCAGAACACCCGCCAGCGCAAAGGCCACGGCGGCGACCAGCGCCACGATGACCGACAGCACCATGCCCGCGCCGGTGTCGATGGCATCGAGTCGGTCCATGGCGGCGCGGGCCTCGGCCTCGGTGGCGTCGAGCGACGCCCGCCAGCGCGGCAGCGTGCCTTGCAGGATCGCCTCGCGACGGCCCCGGAACAGCCCGATGGCTCCCTGCCGCAGGGTCTGCATCGCCGCCTCGGCGCGGCTCGACGGCTCGAGCGTCGCGCGCCCCACCCGCCACAGCACCACGCCGCCGCCGATCAGGTAGCCGAGCGCAATGGAGGCGGCGATCGCGTGCGAGGTCAGCGCCCAGAGCGCCACGAAAGCCGCGGCATGGGTGATCAGCGCCGCCGCCACCGGCAGCGCCAGCCGCAGCACGACCCCGTCGAGCGCATCCACGTCCGCAGTGATCCGCGTCAGTGCCGCGGCACCGCGCATCCGGCGCAGCTCGGGCATTGGGAAACGCTCGAGTCGGGCCAGCAGCGTCACCCGCAGCCGCGCCAGCGCGCGCAGCGTCGCATCATGGGTCAGCAGCCGCTCGCCGTAGCGGGCGGCGGCCCGGCCGAGCGCCAGCATCCGGACCCCCGCCGAGGGCCGGAACACGTCGAAGGCGATGCCGATGCCCGCGAGGCCGGCCATGCCGGTCGCGGTGATGAACCACCCGGAAAGGCCGAGCAGCGCCGCGCCCATCACCAGCACCGTCACCGCCAGCACCGCACCGCGCCACATGGCGCGCGGCTCGGCGGTCCAGAGCAGCCGCAGGATCTGCCAGAGCTGTCTCATGCCACGCCCTCCCCCACAGGTACGATCCGTCCCATCGCCGCCGCCAGCGCCGGGTCGTGGGTTGCGACGATCACCGTCCGCCCCCCTTTGGCGAGCGCCACCAGCGCCTCGGTGATCGCGGCCCCGTTGGCCGCATCCAGATCCGCCGTCGGCTCGTCGGCAAGGATCACGTCGGCACCGCTCAGGAAGGCCCGCGCGATCAGCAGCCGCCGTGCCTCCCCGCCCGAGACCCCGGCGCCGGTCTCGCCCAGCACCGTCTCGAGCCCCTCGGGCAGCGCCGCGACGATGCCCTCGGCCCGGGCATCGCGCAGCGCGGCATTGAGGTCGGCGCCGCCATCATGCGGGTCGAGAAAGCGCCTCAGCGTCATGTCGGGCACGTGCACGCTTTGC
>NZ_JAATOS010000155.1:0-8360 GCF_011806505.1 Salipiger sp. HF18
AGATGGGCAACCTGCAGACGCTCTGCGGGACCTGCCACGGTCAGAAAACACGACTGGAGGCTGGGCACCCCGAGCTCTCCCCCGAACGCCAGAAATGGCGCGACCTGCTGCGCGATATGCAGCGCAACCCCAACCCAACAAAGCACGAGGTATGAGCATGTTGGACTCTGTGAAAATCTCCCGGCGTCAGTCGGAAATCCGTCAAACCCTCGCGGGGCTGGCGGGCAAAGAAACTCCGAGCGAGGACGAGGTGCGCCAGATGGACACCCTCGACTCCGAATACCGAACCAATGAAACCCGGTTCCGCGCCGCCCTGGTGGCCGAGGATACCGAACGTCGGGAGGCCGGGGCCGAGCTGGAGACCCGATCGGATCGCGAGTGGTCCGAGATGATGGATCGCTTTGAGATGCGACAAGTCGCGCTCGCACTGGACGAAGGGCGCCAGCTCTCCGGGCAGACGGCGGAGATTGTCTCCGAGCTGCGCGAGCGGGGCGGTTACCGTGGCGTGCCCGTGCCTTGGGAAGCGCTCGAAGTCCGAGCCGGTGAAACCATCGCCAGCGGGACGCCCGACCCGATCCAGACCCGCCCCATCATCGACCGGCTTTTCCCGAACTCGGTGGCAGCGCAGATGGGCGCTCAAATGATCTCCATCGACCACGGCGAAATCGAATGGCCGGTGGTGACCCAAGGGGCCTCGGTGGGCTGGCAGACCTCGGAGACGGGGGCAGTCGGTGCCGCTCAGGCCTTCCAGACCTCCGACAAGGCGCTGGCCCCTGACCAGACCCTTGGCGTTCAAATGAAGCTCAGCCGGAAGAGCATGAAGCAATCCGGCGCGGCTCTGGAACAGGCGGTGCGCCGCGACATCAACTCGGCGATGGCCGTGGAGATGGACCGCGTCGTGTTCCTCGGCACCGGGGCGGATGGCGAGCCTCTGGGCGTCATCGCCGGGGCCGCGACCTACGGCATCACCGACACCACGATCGGAGCCGCTCCGACCTGGGGGGCGTTCCGGGCGGCGGTGGTCCGCTTCATGACCGCGAACGCTGCGGGCTCGCCTTCGGCGGTGCGCCTCATGATCCGCCCCGAAACGTGGGACGCGATGGACGACGCGGTGTTCGAGTCTGGCGCGGCGGTGACCGAGTTCGATAGGTTGACGAAGAGCCTGCCGAACATCGCCATGACCACGAACGGGCTCGCGGATCCCGCGGGCTCGCCCGAGTCCGTCTCGGCGCTGCTGACGACCTCGGCGGGCGGCGTGGCCCCGATCTTTGTGGGCAAGTGGGGCGCGGTGGATCTGATCCGAGACCCGTACAGCGATGCGACCTCGGGCGGTCTTCGCCTCACGGCGCTGGCAACGCTCGACGTCACCGTGGCCCGCCCGGCACAGCTTGAGATCCTGTCGGAGATCTATACCTGATGCTGACCGGGTTTTCAGACGGGACCATTACCCTGGAGGAGCGCGCATCTCGCGGCGGTTCGCGCTCCCTCCAGGGCAGTTTTCCGTACAACTCGCGTGCGACCTTCAGCGATGGGGGCCGCACCGGCCGGCCGCGCAAAGAGGTCTTCGCGCCTCGGGCTTTCGCCCACAACGTCGAAGACAAGGACGTCGATATCCGGCTGCTGTCCGGGCATCGTTTCGACAAGCCGCTCGCGTCCCGGGCCTCGGGCACGCTCGAACTCAAGGACGGCGACGACGCGCTCACCTTCCGGGCCGAGATCACGCCCGAGCTGCAAGAGGCCTCTTGGGTTCGCGATTTCTTCGCAGGCTATAGCGCTGGACTGATCCGCGGGATCTCGCCCGGGTTTCGCATTCCGCCGAAGCGGGTGGCGCCCAATGCTGAAAAGGTGACCGAGGAAGATCCTCGCGAGGGCATGGCATTGGTCCGCACGATCTTCGAAGCGCTGCTCTTCGAGATCTCGGTGGTCACCGCGGCGGCCTATCCCGACGCTCAAGTCGAAGAGCGGAACTGGGACGTGACCGGCGGTGGCGTGGCGTTTCCCCGGCGGGTGCATCCTGCGCAACGTTGGAGGGCCTGACCATGGCGACAACTCTCAAACAGACCGAGGCAGCTGCGAACTATCCGACCGTTTACGGTCTCTCGACTGAGGCGGCGGCGCTCGACAAGTATGTGATCTGGCCGAGGATAGAAGCCTACATCGCGCATCGCTTCGCGGCTCGTGACGTCGTCTGGATTGCGGAAGGTCCGGGCGAGTGGGTCGCCCCCTTAACGCCCGCGACCGTCTCGACCGTGGAAGTCTGGGAGGTCTACTCATGGGCCGAGGTGACACTAAACCCGACCCCACTCGGCGGCTTGGAGCTGGAGAACTCGACCTATCGCATCTCCGCGAGCGTGGGCGGCGGTTCGGTGCCTGACGTGGTCGAAGAGGCCTACAAGCGGCTGGCCGAGTACATGGCCGAGACCGCGGACCGTCCCGGCGCGAGCTCCTACGCGATGAAGCTCGGCGACCTCTGGGAAGAGACCGAGCGGGCGCCAACGTGGCTTGCCCGTGCATTGCAGAACAGCGGCGCAGCGGACTTGTTGCGCGCGTATCGGAGGGCGTGAGATGGGGATCATGGATCTATTCCGGCGGAAGGTGCCGGACACCGAAACCCGGTCCAGCGGCACCGGCTACACGGCGGCGATCATGGCGGCGCGCGAGGCCTACATCTCGGGTGCTTCTGGGCTCGCCGAACTGACCGCGACCGCACAGACCTGCGTGAGCCTCTGGGAGGGCGGTCTGAGCCTCGCGGACGTCACCGGCACCGATCTGTTGACGCCCTCGCGACTTGCCCGCACAGCGCGCTCTCTGGCGCTCCGTGGGGAGGCTGTGTGGCTCATCGACGACATGGGCCTGATCCCGGCTTCCGACTGGGAAGTCTCGACCCGCAACGGCGAGCCTCGGGCTTATCGCCTGAGCATCCCCGACGCAGGCGGCGGAGCGACCCGGACAGCGCTTGCGGCTGAGGTGCTGCACTTCCGGGCCTCAGTGGACGTCTCGACCCCGTGGGCGGGCTCTGCGCCTCTCTCGCGGGCGCGTCTCACAGCGGGGATGCTGAACGCGCTGGAGCTGGCTCTTGGCGAGGTCTACGACAATGCGCCTCTAGGCTCGCAAGTGGTCCCGTTCCCCGAGTCGCCCGAGACGGATCTCGAGACTCTGGCACGGCGGTTCCGGGGAAGTCGGGGCCGGGTGTTGTTGCGGGAAAGCGTCAACGTGACGGCGGCGGGCGGACCCGCCCCGGTGCAGGACTGGGCACCGCGCAACCTTACACCGGATCTCAGCGGGGCCATGACCAAGGAATCGCTCGACGCGGCGCGCAATGGCATTCTCGCGGCCTTCGGTGTCCTGCCAGGGATGCTGTCCCCATCCGTGACGAGGCCCATGGTCCGGGAGGCACAACGCCACCTCGCTCAATGGGCGCTCCAGCCTCTCGCGGCGCTGATCGCCGAAGAGGCGAGCACAAAGCTCGGGGCCGAGGTCGCGCTCGACACGATGCGCCCCTTGCAGGCCTTCGACGCAGGCGGGCGGGCTCGGGCGCTCTCCACCATCGTGGGGGCGCTGGCCGCGGCGAAAGAGGCGGGCGTAGACCCGGCGCAGGCGCTGAAGCTGGTCGACTGGCAAGAATGACGAGATAGGGCAGGATGCGCCCGACCGAGGGTGTCGAAGCATCCCCGTTAGTCGGCGAGTGGGAAAACCCCGACATGGCGCGGTCACACTTGAAAGGGGTGACGCGGCGCAGTCTGGCACAGCTCGCGCTGGAGCCAGTCGCAAGGGCAGGAAGCCCCACGCCCGGCGGCCTGGATAGGCGCGCCGGGCACCCTCTCCAATGTCGCTATAAGCGATTATGATAGAAGGATTTTATCCTGTATCGTCGGGGCGCGTTATCGAAAGGGATACCAGTGTCCGAAAACTACCGCCTCGCCGCCGAATTTCAGTTCTTCATTGAGGACATGGACCCGGCCGGGCAACGCCTCCTCAGTCTGGCGTTTCCTCTTGTCGAGCTCGGACGCGAGGACGTCGCGGGCTATCTCGTGGATCTGGCGCAGGAACCAGCCGATCCGGGGAGCGGCCTTGTCTTCCCAGATGACGACACGCTCGCGCACCTGCTGCGATGCGTCCCCATTGACGAGCGGGCGCGGTGGCTGCTCGCGATGGACCGGCTAGTTCTGGACGATGACGCTCCGCGCTTTGAGCGGCTGATGGATCTGCTCGCGGTACGGCTGGCGAAATAGGCGTTCAAGGTCCCTCTGGCCCCTCCGGGAAGATCTTCGCGAAGTAGGCGTTAGCGTCATTGAGTTCAAAGGCGCAATCAAACGCCTGGGTCATCTTGAGCAAGCTTGTTGAAGGCTGCCACAAAGTTTGCTCGCAAACGCGCGAGGCGCTCTTTGTCAGCCGTCGAGAAGGGATAGCGATCTAAAATCCTTTGGGTAACGAGCGGGAAGTTTTCTGGCGAATGCTTAAGAGAGGCAATCTCTGGGCCGGTACCGTCAAGGCTAAATTGCTCTTTGTAGCCCATATCAACGTACGGGGCGGCTGCTCTGGCCAGGACGCTGATAAAGAGTTGCCCCATATCACGGGTGATCCACCCCTGCGCAGAAAGGATCGCGGCCCTAAGCTCAACAGGATCTGAATCGAGCCGCTTCATTTGCGCGATGACCTCTTTCAGGGCGCCCAGTTGATCCTCTGGGCGAAGGCCTCCCCAGCGACCCGAGCTGAATGCCTGATCCAACGAGAGACGTGCCATCGGGCCGAGCATGGCGCGCATCTCTTCAATAAGTCTATCTGCGGTCTCGACACGTTCTCTTAGCTTGGCCTTCAGAATGCCGATCTCAAAGGTCTCCAGGTGCGGGAGTACCCTGAACAGTAGTAGGCCAAAGGTCATGGCCAGAGCCACCGTAGCGCTTGCGGTGTCGTCAGTCAGGAGCAACAGGCAGGTCAGGAGCCAACTAACTGTGGCGCTGAGCATGAGCCCCACGTTGACATATGCCGGAAGTTTCGCGCTCTGTTTGTCGCTCATGTCGTACCCGATTTGTTGCCCCACGATTCTTTATCGCGGTGCTACATCTATGTGTCGAGCATCGAGGGCTTGAGGAGGTGAGAGACACACCGATTCGGACATTTGGCGTCTCGGTGTGGCTGCATGTCGCACAGAGCGAATGGGCCGAATAGACCCCTTTAATCGTTACCCGAGCGTTACCCCTGCGGGTTTCAAGGTTTCATTATGTTTGGATTTTTCGGCTAAGTGCCTGTTTTAATGGTACCGCCTTCCCGGTTCGAACGGGAGACCTCTTGATCCACAATCAAGCGCTCTAACCTACTGAGCTAAGGCGGCACGTTGGGGGGAGATAGCGCCGCCCTGCCGGGATTGCAAGCCAAAATCCGGCCCTCAGAGCGGGCGTTCCCACTGCTGCTCGACAAGGGCGACGCCGAAGTTTTGCACCGGCGTGGAGCGCAGGCAGGAAAAGCCGTTGCGGGCGTAGAGCGCGCAGGCGGCGCGGTGGCTCTCGTGGGTCCAGAGTGTCATCCGCCGGTAGCCCGCCCCGCGCGCGAACCCGATGCACCGGTCGAGCAGCCGCTGGCCGAGCCCCTTGCCGCGCGCCTCGGGCAGCAACAGGAACAGCCGGAGCTTCGCGGTCTCATCTTCCTGCCGCACGCAAAAGATACTGCCGAGTGGCTGCCCGGCGCCGCGGGCGATCCAGCCGTGTTCGCAGGTGGGATCATGCGCGGCCTCGAACCCCTGCAGGATCTCGTCGACAAGCCTCGGGAAGCTCTGGTCGAAGCCCTCGGCCTCGGCGTAGAGGCGCCCGTGGGCCTCCACCAGCCAGGGCCGGTCGGCGGGGGTGTAGGGCGTGAGGGCGATTCCGGTCATGGCGCGACGCTTCCACCTCGCGGCTTGCAAATCAAGACCCGTGGGGCTAGGTCGCTTTGATGCCGCTGCCGCCGGGATCCCCCGGTGTTGCAGCGCTTTGGCGGGGCAGCGGGCAGGACCCGGAGCGGCACCCGCCCGGGCATCGATAGGGCAAAGGGCGAGACCATGGGCATCAATACCGAACGCGACGTCGAAGCGAATCTCCAGATCGGGCCGACCGATCACGGCATGGTGCGCCTGTTCATCAGCGCGGGCGAGCTCGAGGTGCCGATGGATTTCGAGCCGGAGGAGGCCGAGGAGATCGCGGAAGAGATCCGCGCCGCCGCCGCCGCCGCCCGCCGGATGAAGGCCCGCCGGTGAGGCACGGCGCGGGCGGTCAGATCCGCCCGTCGAGCATCGCGCCGGGATCGCGCAGCGTGTGCAGCCGCCGCGCCGCGTGGATGGCGAAGCGCCGGATCAGCGCGTTGCGCCGGGCGCCGGAAAGCCGGGTCTCGGGCCCCATGCGCAGGATCTCGGCGTCATAGGCATCGGCCAGGATGAGGCCGGTGCCCTCGGGCAGCAGATCGGTGGGGAACTGCGAATCCACCGCCCAGAAATAGCGGTCGCACCAGTCGAGATAGCCCTGCCACTTGCCGTCGGACATGAAATCCGCGCGGCTGCTCTTGCACTCGATCACCCAGATTTCACCCTTGGGCCCCAGCGCCATCACGTCGACGCGCTTGCCGCGCTCGGGGATGAACTCCTCGATCACCGCGAAACCGTGGCCGGCGGCGAGGTGGCGACAGACGCCGCGGGCCAGCAACTGGCCGGGCATGAGCTGGGCGGCAGGGGCGAGGACGGAGGGTTCCATAGGGACATTTTATGAACAATCCGTGAACATATGCAAGCTTTCTGCCGGTCACCCTTCCTTGAGCGGGCGCGCTCCCTAACTGGAGAGGAATGCGGTCAAGGGAGTCCCGAGGATGACGGAAGACAGCGCCATGTCCCGCCGGCAGGCACGCGGCGTGCGCCATGCACGCGAATTGCAGGATCACCTGAGCTGGCTCGAGAGCTTTTCGGGCACGGCGCTGGGCGTGCTGGCGGTGGCCTCGGGGATCTACACCTATCTCGGCGTGTCGTCGCTGCTCGACGACAACGGCAGCATGACGGTCTTCGCCGCCATCGCCTATTCGGTGGCGGTGTCGGTGGGCATCTTCGTGTTCTGGTCTTACCTGATGCGGCTGTTTCCGGCGGTGCGCACGGCGCGGGCGCGGATGGGCCTGATGGGCGCCATGGCGCTGGGCTCGCTTGCCATCGTCGCCATGTCCTCGTGGCTGAACGCGGCGGCACTGGCGGGCTCGGCGGCGGTCGAGCAGCACCTCGCCAAGACCGTGCAGGATTACCAGGCCTCGCTTGAACGCACCCACGAGATCGCGCTCTCGGCGCAGTCGCTGGAGCGTGACGTGGCGCGGGTGCGGCAGAGCTTCGAGGATCTCTCCGAACAGGAGGCGCAGGGCACGCTGTCGGGCCTCGCGGGGCAGGGCGCGGTGTTCCGGGTGCTGCGTCAGAAGGCGGCCGAGCTGCAGGCGCTCGAGGAACAGATCGGGCGCCAGACGCCGCTGGTGGAGGATGCCTTCGTGCAGGGCAACACCATCCTGTCGCGGATGCGGGCGCTGACCGTCGAGCCGGGGCCGGTCGAGGCGCGCTCGGTTGAGTTCTCCGAGGCGGCGGTCCAGTTGCAGGGGCTGATCGCGGAACTGCGCCAGCTCTCGGTGGCGCCCCTGGTCCAGCGCGCGGCGCAGGATCTGTCGGCCTCGGTCGTGCTGCCCGAGCTCGACGGCAGCACCGAGGCGATCCGCGGCAGCCAGACCGCCACCATCGACTCGGTGCTCGAGGCGCTGGCCAGCCGTGCGGCGACGCTGGAACAGGCGGCACGCGAGGTGATGGCGATGACGCCCGCCACCGAGGTGACCTACACGCCGGTCTCCTCCGCCGACGCGGTCATCCTCTACGCCCGCAACTTCGTGCCCTCCTGGGCCGGGGCGATCGCCATCGACCTTCTGCCGGCCGTGCTGGTGCTGATCCTTGCCGTGACCCAGTCGGCGATCCGCGAAGGGCGAGACGGCTCGCCGGTCGAGGACAGCATGACGCTGGCCGAGCTGCGCTCGGCACTGTCGGCGCTGCGCGAGGTGGAGACCGATCTCGAGCGCATGCCCGAGGTGCATAGCCGCCCGCCGGAGCCGGCCCCCGAGCCCGCCGAGAAAGCGGGCCCGCCGGCACCCGCGCCGGTGACCGAGGCCGGCGGGGCCGAGGTGGCGCAGCTCAAGGGCAAGTCCGGCTGATGTGGGGCCTGTCCATCGGGCGGGTGCTGACCGGGATCCTTGCCTTCCAGATCGGCATCGGCGGCTTGCTGGTGCTTGGCGACATGCGCGAGAACTTTCGCCTGCCGGGCTTCGGACCGAGCGCGCCGCGGCTCTCGGAGCCCGTGCGCCCGGGTGACCAGCGGCGTGTC